>CAZAIE010000252.1:3275-8423 GCA_964485035.1 uncultured Myxococcaceae bacterium
AGCTTCGCTAGGCGGAGCTTCGCTAGGCGGAGCTTCGCTAGGCGGAGCTTCGCTACTAGAACTGCGCCCAGAGGTGCTGATTCGAGACGTCGTGGTGGAAGAGCACCTCGCCGCTCTTGATGCGCGTGCCCAGCTCCTTGGGGCAGCGGTTGGCCACCGCGTGCTTCAGCTCGGCGTACTTGCGGTGGTTGAGCTCACCCATGACCTTGGGCAGCCACGTCCCGCGCTCGTACTTCTCCAGCGCCTCCTGGATGGTGCCCGAGAGCACGCGGTCGCGGGTGTCACGACGCGCGGCGTCCACCGCGGCGTCGAGCGGGCCCTCGAGCCCGGTCTTGAGCAGCGCGAGGATGGCCAGGTACGGGTTCGCGTCCGGGCCCACCGAGCGCACCTCGATGCGCGCCGACTTCTCGTTGCCAATGGGGATGCGCACCATCGCCGCCCGGTCGGTCGCGGACGCGCGGATCTGGTTGGGCGCCTCGTAGTGCGGGTCCAGGCGCCGGTACGCGTTCACCGAGGAGTTGAGCACCAGGCACAGCTCGTCGGCGCTGTGGAGGATGCGGTCCACCACCTGCCAGCCGTACGTGGAGATGCCGTCCTTGCCCGCGGCGTCGTGGAAGAGGTTCTTCCCGTCCTTCGAGAGCGAGAGGTTCAGGTGCATCCCGCTGCCGTTGATGTTGGTGCGCGGCTTGGGCAAGAAGCTCGCGGTGTGGCCCATCCCCGCGGCGATCTGCCGGGCCATCAGCTTGTAGAGCTGGATCTGATCGGCGGCCGCCAGCGCGTCGGTGTGCGAGTAGTTCAGCTCGAACTGGCTGGGCGCGACCTCGGGGTGGTCCTTCTCGTTCTCGAAGCCCAGCGCGCGCTGCGCCTCCGCGAAGCGGTCGATGAACACCTTCAGCGGCGCGGTGGGCAGCGAGTGGAAGTAGCCGCCCTCGGACACGAACTTGAAGCCCACCGAGGAGTCGAACTCCTGCTCGGCGTTGAGCCCCTGGAAGAGGAATCCCTCCACCTCCGGCGCGACGTTGGTGGACAGGCCCTGGGCGCGCAGCTGCTCGTTGTAGCGGCGCAGGAGCAGGCGCACGTCGGCCCCGTAGTCCGAGCCGTCCTTGTCCTTGATGAGGCCGAAGACCATCACCTTGCCCGCGCCGAAGACGTCCGAGGGGAGCCAGCGGAAGGTCCCCCAGTCCACCGCCAGGCGCAGGTCCGACTCGCGCTGCGCCGCGAACCCGCGGATCGACGAGCCGTCGAAGGTGAGGTTGTCGTGGGAGCGGATGAGGAACTTCTTGTCGTAGTCCAGCATGTGGAAGCGGCCTTCGATGTCGCTGAAGCACACCGTGACCGCCTTCAAGAGCTTCTCGTCCGTGAGGTACTTGACGTAGTGCTCCTGCAGCTTCCCGGGATCCTGGCTCTGCAGCATCTTCTGCTTCGCCGCGAGGTTGAGCTCCTCGAGCTCGTCGTAGGGGATCTCCTTGAAGTTGCGGATACGGATCTCGTTCATGTGCACTCGCCTTTCCCAGATGCCCCGTGGGGCGGCGGTGATCTAACACGGTCGGAACCCCGACCCGAAACCGGCCCCCGGGGAGCCCGGACGGGGCGTCGGGAGACGGACGGACGCTCGATCTCGGCGATGGCCCCGCGACGGGGAGCTTCGACCCGTACGTGCTGGGGTTCTCCGGCGTGATCTTCAGGCACGGCTCACCGACCGAGCACACCCCAGGCGGCCAGCGCGAGCCCGCCGAGGAAGCAGAGCGCGCCCAGCCCCGCGGCGAACCGTTCGCGGCGCAGGTCCCTCTTCTCCCGGCCGGGGACGGCCAGGTAGAGGTCCCGCCGGCCGCCGAGCACCCGGGCCTCGTCGAGCCGGCCCCGGGCGAAGACCTCGGCGTCCTGAGGGATCGCCTGTTCCACGAACCGGACCGGGAGCACACCCTCGTCTCCTGCCTGCCGGCGCAGGTCCTCGAGCACGGGCTGGGGCACGCGGGGGTCGTAGTCGAGCGTCGTCTCGGGGAAGTGGAGCTCCGCGCCCGAAGC
The DNA here is from genome assembly GCA_964485035.1 of uncultured Myxococcaceae bacterium. Classification (GTDB taxonomy): domain Bacteria; phylum Myxococcota; class Myxococcia; order Myxococcales; family UBA5297; genus CAZAIE01. The sequence goes on from CAZAIE010000252.1 coordinate 5,301, forward strand.
GTCCACGAGCACGTGCCCGCCCGCGTCCTCGAGGCGCCAGTCTGCGGCCCCGGCCTCGACACGCCCGACCGCGCGGAAGCGCCCCGGACGTTCCTGCGTCCCCACCACGATCCGGTAGGCGACGCAGGGCGTCTGGCCCAGCGGCGAGGTGAGCGGAGCGGCTGCCCGGGCCCGGCCGGTGAGCCGGCAGGCCTCTCCGGGAAGGGCGGTCGAGCAGGTGCGGGTCGGGAGCGAGGCCAGCTCGCGCAGCCGCAGCACGCCGCCCAGCGCCGCGAGCCCCCCGAGGCCGGCGAGCGCGCCCCCTCCGACGAGCAGCGCGAGGCTCACAGTCCGAGGACCTCCTTCGGAGTCCAGGCGTTGTCCTTGGTCCCGTCGCCGATCTGCCCCTGATCGTTCCCGCCCCAGCAGAAGACCTTGCCGTCGAGCTTCACCGCGCAGGTGTGGAGGTAGCCGGCGCTCAGCGTCGCCACGTCGCTGCCGAGGCCCACCACGTCCACGGGGGTGGGCACGTCGGCCTTGCTGGTGTCCCCGTTGCCCACCTGTCCCCAGTCGTTGGCGCCCCAGCACTTCACCCCGCCGCCCTCGAGGAGCGCGCAGGTGTGGGCCGCGCCAGCGACGACGTCCACGACCCCCGAGGCGAGTCCCACGACCTGCGAAGGGACGTAGCGGGGGCTCGTGGCCTTGCCGTCCCCCACCTGCTGGCTGGTGTTGTAGCCCCAGCAGAGCGCGCCGCCGACCTTGACCGCGCACACGTGCAGCTCGCCAACCGCGATGGCGCTGACCCCGGTGTCCATCCCCGCGACCTGGGCCGGCTGGGTCTGCTCGAGCATGGAGGAGTTGCCGAGCTGGCCCGCCTGGTTCGTGCCCCAGCACCAGAGCTTGCCGGGCGCGGTGATGGCGCAGGTGTTGCGCGCGCCGGCGGCGAGGCCGACCACCTGGCTGAGCTTCGGCACCGGGGTGGCCGAGTAGGCCGGCGTGGGCTTGTTCCCGAGGCCGAGCTGGCCCCAGTCGTTCTTCCCCCAGCAGTAGAGGAGATTGTCGCGGCCCACCGCGCAGGTGTGGTTCGCGCCGGCGGCGACCGCCCAGGCGAGCCCGAGCCCCACCACGGCAGTGGGCGTGGGCACGTCGAAGTGGGAACCGTCGCCCACCTCGCCGAAGGTGTTGAAGCCCCAGCAGAGCAGTCCGCCCGCGTCGCCCAGGGCGCAGGAGTGGCCGTCGTAGCCGGCGACCAGGCGCGCCGCGCCGCTGGCGAGCGCGGGGATGGCGCGCGGAGTGGTCTGCGAGGTGGTGGTCCCGTCGCCGTACGAGAAGTACTGGTTCAGCCCGAAGCAGGAGACCGCACCGGAGGCGTTCGCGGCGCAGGTGTGGTTCCCGCCCGGAGCCGCCGTCACCCGGCAGCAGCCGGCGCCGCAGCGGTAGAGAGGGAACGGGCAGGAGAAGGTGCAGGTCCCGGCCTGGCAGCGGGGGACGGCACCGGCGGGGGCCGGGCACGGGTCGCACCGGGTTCCACAGGTCTCTGGGGCCTGGTCGTCGGCACAGCGCCCCTCGCAGACGTGGGCCCCAAAGCCGCAGGAGCAGGTGTGGTCGGCCTGGCAGGTGCCCCCGGCGCCGCACTGGAGCGGGGAGCTGCATCCGGGCTGGCAGGTGTCGGTCTTCGAGTCGCAATAGGTGAAGCCAAGGCAGCCCTGGGCGCAGGGCACGCCGCCGGCGTCGCCGGGCCCGGGACCGGCGTCGGCAGGACCAGGACCAGCGTCGAGGCCCCCCGCGTCGGCTGGCCCACTCGCGTCCGTCGGGACACTGGCGTCGGCTGGAGCGCTGGCATCGACTGGGACGCTGGCGTCGGGGGTCTCGAGCGCCGCGTCGCTCGTGCTCGCGGCGTCCCAGGCTGCGTCTTCCGGCCCCACGCCCACGTCCGGCTCCGCCTGGAGGATCTCCTGGGCGCAACCGGCCTGGAGCAGGCAGAGGAGGGAGAGCAGACGCAGGCACATGGCCCGTGGGTATAGCGCAGGTGGCCAGCCGTAGGCCGCAGTGCTGGAAGGCGGAAGGCCCGAGGCTCGTTGGAGACCTTCCAAGCTTCTTTGGCCAGGAATTCGGGCTTCGGCCAAGTCGCGCTTAGGATTCCCCACATGGCACCCTCCCCCCGCTTCCACCTCGTCGGCCCGCTCAACTCCGGCCTCGGCTCCCGCGCCCAGCTCGGTATCCGCCTGGACGGCACCGGCATGGTCCCCGTGGTGCTGCTCCCGGTCCCGCGCAAGACGCTGGACGACCCCGAGGCGCTGCTGCACCTGCGCAAGGAGACCGACCGCGCCGTGGCGCTGGAGCACCCCTCCATCCTCCGCGTGTTTGGCCTGGTCCCCACCAAGAAGGGCCTCGCGCGCGCCACCGCCTACGCGAACGGCGAGCCGTTCCGCCGGGTGCTGACGCGCGCGGGTCGGCTGCCGCCGGCGCTGGCCGGGCGCATCGTCGCCGACGTGGCGACCGGCGTGCACTTCGCGCACCTCGCGGGCAGCGAGGAGGGCGTCCCACTGGTGCACGGCGACCTGCGCCCCGAGACCTTGATGGTGAGCTACTCGGGCCACGCGATGGTGACCGGGTACGGCGCGCTCACCGTGGCCCCCACCGAGGTGGGCGGCAAGCGCATCCCCGGACGCCGCAAGTACGCAGCCCCGGAGCAGATCCTCGGAGGGCGGGCGGCGGCGACTCCGCAGAGCGACGTGTTCCTGCTGGCGCTGATCCTGTGGGAGTCGCTGACCGGCAATGTCCCGTTCCAGGACGCGCCCAACCCGGACAAGGCGATCATCAGCGACGACCTCGCGCTGGACTCGCCCCGCATCCCGGAGAAGCTGCGGCCGGTGCTGCAGAAGGCGCTGACCAAGAAGGGCACCGACCGCCACCCCACCGCGATGGCCTTCCGCGACGAGGTGGAGACGGCGCTCGGGCCCTTCCCGTCGGACGCGGAGGTCACCGAGTGGCTGGAGACGCGCTTCATCGGGGACCCGGTGACGCAGAGCCAGCGCGACCTGGTCGCCCGGGCGCTCCAGGAGGCTCGCGGGCTGCTCACGGAGGGAGACCCGGCGCCAGCGGCGCAGCCCATCCAGCCTCCGCCGCTCCCCAAGAAGAAGC
>CAZAIE010000253.1:0-8411 GCA_964485035.1 uncultured Myxococcaceae bacterium
CGCGCCTGCGCCCGCCTCGCGCCCCAGCCCGTCCTCCGGGTCCGGGCGGGTGAGCCGGCGACGCCCCGGGGCCAGCATGCCCACCAGGTAGCGGTCGCTCACGTGCGTCTCGTCGACCTCCTCCTCGGGGCCTCCCGCAGGGCCGAGCAGGTCGCGCACCACGAGATCCTCGAGCTTCTCGCGCAGCACCGCGGGCGCGGGGGCCGCGAGCCGCACCCGAGGCGCCTCGTCGGGCTCCTCGACGTCCGGCGGCGGCGGCGCCTCGTCGGAGGCGTCCTCGAGCGCCGCGTCCACCGCGTCCAGCAGCGGCTCGGGCACGGACTCCAGGCCCAGCGCATCGCCGTGCGTCACCAGGTCCACCTCGCGCAGCAGGCGGAGCAGGGCGTCGCTGCTGGCGACCTCGACCTTCGACCAGTCGAGCCGGCACGCCCCCTGGCGGATCTCCCGGTTGAGGGTGGCGAGGTCGGCGTCGGCGAGGTCCTTGGGAAGACGGATGGCTTTCACGCGCAGCCTCGGTTCAGGCGGTGGGATCGGCGAGGTTCCAGAACTCGGGCGAGAAGCCCTTCAGCAGCGACGACGAGGCGCGCGTCGGGACCACCATCAACAGCCCGCGCATGGCGCGCGTCATCCCCACGAAGATCGTCCGGCGCTCGCGGTTGAGCTGCTCCAGCCGCTCCTCCGGCGGCTGCCCATCGGGCACGGCCGGCCAGTCGCCCACCGGGAACCCGGCGATCGCCACGACCGGGAACTCCAGGCCCTTGGCGGTCCGCAGCGCCATCACCTTCACGCAGCGCTTCGTGAGGTCCAGCGACTTGCTGTTCACGAAGCACGCGTCGATGCCCAGGTCCTTCAGCGCGGTCGCGAGCGGCGTCCCGACCTGCTCGGAGGGGCAGAACACCGCACAGGAGCCCAGCCCGAGCCGGAACAGCTTCGCCGCCGCGGGCAGGAACTTCGCCAAGAGCTTCGCCTCCTGCACCGGAGTCGTCGCCTCGCGGAGGACCGGCAGTGGCCCGTTGTGCACGTACACCCGCTGGTCGATGCCGTCCGCGTCCAGCACGCCGTTGGCCAGGTACGAGTGCGCCGCCTCGCCCAACTCGCGCGTGGAGCGGTGGTTGGCCTTGAGGACCCCCGTGTGGCCCTGGAACTTCAGCCGCGCGTGCACGTCGCTCCAGCGGTAGCCCGAGCCGTAAATGGACTGGTTCGCGTCCGCGGCCAGGAACAGCCGGTTCGACTCCGGGCAGAGCTCCACGAGGAGCTGCAGCACGCAGGGATCGAGGTCCTGCGCCTCGTCGACCAGCACCGCGTCGTACGGCTCCGGCCCCTTCCCCTCGCGCACCCGCTGCAGCGCCCACCCGCGGATCTGTTGCCAGGTCGCGACCCCGGCCTTCTCCAGCTCCTGGTGGTACGCGGTGCGCGCCGCCCACACCGCCGTGCGCTGCAGCTTGTTGAGCGCGAGGCCCCGACCCGGCCGCACCGCGGCGAGGTACTCCCCCAGGGAGGTCAGCGCCCGGGCGTCGATGACCGTGTCGATCTCGTCGGAGAGGTACTCGGGCGTCAGCCGCTCGATGGCCTGGCGCATCGCCTTCTGCTGCAGCCGGTTGCCCTGGAACTCGAGCGAGCCCAGCGCCGCCCTCAAGGCCTTGCGCCGGATCGGGTTGTCCGCCGGGTTGATGGGGTCGCGGCCCGCACTGGCGATGGACTTGGTCAGGCTGTCCGCCGTCCGCACGTCGATGAGCTCGGCGTCCTGGGGACCGAGCAGCGAGGCCAGGAGCTGCTTCGAGTAGTTGACGAGCGCGGTCGTGTACGTCGTGAAGAGGATGCGCGGCCTCGCCTTGCCCGCCTTGCGCAGCGCCTGGAGCATGGCGCGGGTCCGGTACAGCGCCACCGTGCTCTTGCCGGTGCCGGGGCCGCCCTTGAGCAGCGTGGGCCCGTTGCCCTTCAGCCCCCACGCCACGAACTTCTCCTGCTCGGGGTTGAGCTTCAGCAGGAAGCCCAACAGCTCGCCCTCCTTGTACTTGAGGAGGTCGTCGACGTTGGCGAGGAGGTCGGGCTGCTGCAGCACCTCGGCCAGCGGCTTCTGGATGAGCGCCTCGTCCAGCTTCAGGAGCAGGTCGTCGGGGACGCCGGGGCAGTTGAGCAGGTCCTCCTGCGTCTGCAGGGCCTCGAGCTTCTTGTGGAACTCGACGGGGACCTTGAGGTTGCCGAGCAGTTCCTTGGTGATCTTCGACGGCAGCGGCGTCTTCTTGGCCTTGGCGGTCGAGGCGAAGAGCTTGCCCCAGTCCGGCTGCTTCGGGGCGGCGGCGCTCTCCGGGGTGTCCAGCCCGCCCAGCGAGGCGTCGTCGAGGTCGTCGTCGTAGGTGGCCTCGTCGCGCTTGTCGAGGCGCAGCAGGCTCACGTAGGGCGCGTCGAATACGTAGAAGATGCGGTAGTCGCCCGAGCGCAGCCGGTGGAGCCGACCGCCCATGTTCTTCAGCTTCTTCTTCACGTGGCCGTCGGGGTTCGGGTCCTCGGCCAGCACCTGGAGCTTCTTCTGGACCTGGTGCGCCTCCTTCGCCGGCAGTGCCGACCACTCCGTGAGGAAGGTCGGCTTCATCGTCAGCAACCAGTTGGACATCGGGGCTCCAGGAGGAGAGCTGCCGGTTGATCAGTTCCGAAGCGCCGCTCGGCTTCGAGACGGTGCACGCACCAGAACCTTGACCGCATCCCCAAGGCCTGGCCGGTCCTGAGACCGATAGTTTTGACACACTCCGCCGGGCCTGCGTGTCAGGGAATCACCCGCCGCGGAGGATGAGGGAGACGACCTCGGCCCGGCTCACGGCGCCCGCCTTGGTGAGGATCTGGCCGACGTGGGCCTCGGCCGTCTTGACCGTGACCCCGCAGGCCGAAGCGATCTCCCTGTTCGGCGCCCCGCCCACGAGCAGGGTCAAGACCTCCGCCTGGCGATGGGTCAACTCCCAGCGCGCCGCGAACTGGTCGACCAGGGCGCCGAGGTCCGGGACCGGCGACTCTCCGGAGGTGGTGGACGCCCGCGCCGCCTGCAGGCAGCGCTCGACGCCGATGGCGAACCAGGGCATGAGCCCGTCAATCCAGGGCACGCCGTGCTCGTTTCCCAGACCCAGGTCGGCCTCGATCTTCCCGAGCGCGACCTGCCCGACCGTCATCTGGTGGTTCGGCTCCCCAGGGTCGCCCAGCGAGCCGATCAGCTCCAGCTGGCCCATCGCGTTGCGCGCATGGACCTTGGCGTGGGTGCATAGGAAGCGGCGCTGCAGGCCAGCCAGGGTCTCGGCCGCCAGCGACTTGAAGTCGGCCTGTTCGGCGAGCCGCCTCCCCAGGGCCTTCGTCCCCGGGTCGCGGCCTACCTGGCCGACGACATCGAGCGCATCGAAGGCGTCCTGCTCCGTGAACCGGGCGGTCTGGAGCCACTGAGCCAGGCGCGGGGTGAGATAGCTCGTCGCCCGGGTGAGCAGCGTCTCCGGGGGAGGCGGCGTGATGACGAAGCGAGCCTCGTGGGGACTGAAGGTCCCCTCCACGACCGCCGGTGGGAGGTCGAGCAGGGTGGGATAGATGCGATAGCAGCCGAGGGTGCCGCGGTGAAAGGCCGTCGAGCCCCGGTACTCCAGCGGAATCCGCATGGTCGCCTCAATCCGACCATCCGGGAGCACCTCGTGACGCACCCCCACCATCGAGTACATGACGCGGCCCAGCCACTCCGCGAGGACCGAGTACAGCTGGATGGGCGAGACGAGATGGCGGGCGATGAGCCGGGCGAGGGCACCGAGAGCGATCATCTCGCTCGCGAGGTCTTCCATCCTCTCGGGCCCGCCTGTGGCCTCCTGCAGCCGGTCGAGGAAGACCACGTAGTCGTCCCAGGCACAGAAGCCTCGCGGGTCGGCCACCTTGGCGGCGTCGAACGAGAGCCCAGCCAGCAGCGCCGCTTCGTCGTAGCCACGTCGCCGGGCAGTCCGAAGCAACTCCCGGACCATCCGATTCGAGACCTCCTGTCCCCTCATGCGGCCCCTCCAGTGCAAGCGACTGTAACTCGGACGGATTTGGGGAGCCAGGGCGGTCCGAGTCAGCGTCACGGACCGGTAGTGGAGCGGGTCGGAGAGCCTGGGATTGGGGGAACCACCAATGGCAGAGGAGTGGGCCTTTCTCTAGGTATGAAGGCCGCGATCCGGTCGTCGATGAATCAGGGGAAAGGTGGCGCCTTTGCGCCGAGGGGACCTTTGCGGGAGCGACGCCCAATCTGGAAGCTGCGGTCATCCTTGCGCTTGCGGGCGCATGGCCTTCTCGTCACCGGCATTCACCGGAAAGGTTCGGTGCGCTCTTCGGCGCACCAGGGGGAGCAATTGAAATGAATGCGCTACGACTCTCGACCGCGCGTCTGTTGGCCGCCCTGACGCTCGCGCTGGCAGGCTGCGGGAACGATGCCGTCCCCGACGCGGGTTCCGCGCCCGACACCGGCCTCGCGAAGAGGCCCGACGCCGAGGTCCTTCTCCCCTCGGACGCCGCAGAGCCTTGGGATGCCGCCACCCAGCCACTCCCCGACACTGGAGCCCTGCCAGGGGAGGACGCCGCCACCTCCTCGCCCGAAGACGCGGCCACGGCCCCTGGCGATGGCGGAGCCCTCCCACCCGATGCCGCTGAACCGACGGACGCGGGACCACTTCCGGGTGAAGACGCAGCGACGCCCGGAGCCGAAGCCCCGGCGATGCCCCCCGACGCCGCAGCGATGCCTCCCGATGCCGCCACGGCAGTGGATTCCGGGACGGCCTTCAGAGAGGACGCCGCGACCGCCCTCGCGGATGCCGGTGCGGTCTCTGCTGACGCTGGAGGCACCCCGCCCGACGCCGGCGGCGTGCTCGCCGATGCGGGCACGGCCGATGGCGGGACCTGTTCCTGGTCGACCGACTGCAACGTTGCCACCCAGGAGGTCTGCGACCCCTCGGCTGGTCAGTGCACCGCCTCGATGTGCGAGGAGCACTTCGACTGCGGACAGGGCAACCTCTGCCTCTTCCAAGGCGCCGCGGGCGGCGCGTGCTACCAGTTCTGCCAGGTCGGCAGCACCTCCTGTTCCTCGGGCCAGGAATGCCGCGCCCTCGCGTTCCGCACGGAGCTGGGCGTGTGTGTCACGCCCACGATCGCCGTCGAGGGGGCGCCCTGTGTCGCCAATGACCAGTGTGGGCCCAACCTCACCTGCCTAGACGACGTCTGCTCCCGCTCGTGCAACTTCTGGGCGGCACAGAGCGGCTGTCCAAGCTCCTCCTGGTGCGGCTACCGGAACTTCTGCTTCACGCCCACCCTCGCCGACGTGAGCGCCCCGGGGCTCGGAGCCGCCTGTCCGGCGCCGCTCGCGGAGGGCGATGGATGCGGTCCCGCCGACGGACGCCTCACCGGAAGCTGTGTGCGCGCAGGGACCGCCCTGGTCTGCCGCAAGCGCTGCCGCGTCCACGGAAAGGGCGACTGCGCGGCCAACGAGGCTTGCGACGCCGCGTTCACCGCGAGCGGCATCTACGACCTCGGGGTCTGCGTTCCCGCAACCGGCGGCGCCGACGGGACCGCCTGCACGAACGCCGACGATTGCGCCTCGCCGGACAGCTTCGCCTGCAGCCCCTCCACGCTCACCTGCAAGCAGGGTGGGGAGTGCGTCTACGACACCGAGTGCACCGCGGGCCAGCAGTGCCTGTACTACTCCCAGCAGTCGGTGGGCGCGTGCTTCGGGCGGTGCCACCCGTACACCGTGCCTTCGGGCTGCCAGTCGGACGAGGAGTGCGTCAGCCTCAACCAGGCCGACACCACGGGCTACTGCCAGAACGCGGGCACGGCCGGCCTCTACACGCAGTGCGAGGCCAGCGCCACGAGCACCGGCTGCACCGCCGGCCTGGATTGCCAGACGGCCAACAACGGCAACTCGTACTGCTTCCAGAAGTGCAACTTCTGGAGCGCCACCTCGGGCTGCGGCCAGGGGAACTGGTGCTACCTCTGGAACTCCACCTGCGGCTCGGCCCTCACCGGTCTCGTGGCCCTGGGGACGGCCTGCGGTGCGGGGGCCGACGAAGGCACCGCGTGTGCCGCTTCCGGTAGCCGCTACATCGGCGCGTGCACCAAGGAGGGCACGACGTTCATGTGCCGCAAGCTCTGTCGGGCGGGCATCGCTGGGGACTGCGACACCGGACAGACCTGCACCACCGTCTGGGCCGCGGACTACGAGATCGAGGACATTGGCGTCTGCCAGGTCCCGAACCCTTGCAGCACCGCCGGGTGCCCCAGCGCGACCGCGAGCAAGTGCAACCCCACCACGGACCGGTGCGAAGCCTGCGTGGTCGACGCGGACTGCGCCGGGGTTCCAGCCGGCGGCGCCAGGCTCTCGTGCCTCCAGGGCACCTGCACCCCGACGGCGTGCGACCCGGCGGTGAAGGCGCCGGGCCCTGCGAACGGTCCCGACTCCTGCCGCTACGGGGAGTCATGCCAAGGCGCGGCGTGCAGCGCGACCCTGCCAGACGGCAGCTGCGCCTCGGCGTCCGTGTACACGTGGAACAAGACGCTCGCGGGGCCGGTCATCACCGGGTTCCTGGGCGTCTCCTTCCCCAGCGACGCGACGCTCTGCGCAGGCGGCAACGGCGGGTTCTACGTCGACCTGGACTTCTATGCGCCCGCGGGAATGCTTGCCGCCACCTCGTGGACCGACCGGGTCAAGCAGGTGAAGTTCATCAAGCCCGGAGGGGTCATCACCAACTCCGGGATCATGCAGAACTACCCCAGTGCCCCGGGAACCTTCGGGACCCTACGGGCTGGGCTGTGCGGCGGCTCGCCGGGAAGCGTCCCGCTCGCCGGGTACTCGGTCTACCTCCTGGACAGCGCGGGGGCCGGGGGCAACGCGGTCTGCCTGCAGTGAGGGCGAGATGATCCCGCGTCCCTGACGGCCACCGTCGGGGACGCGCTCTTCGGGCCACGTGGTGACGGCTGAGACACGCCCCGGCCTTGAAGGCCGCAATCCTGGTGTGCCCTCACTCGCAGCGCGGCTCCGCCGCAACCGAAGTGCTCGTGCCGACCATCCAGCGGCGGAGCCGCGGTCGACAGTCGACAGTTGAGGGTCGAGAGCAGGCCTCACGACCCGCCGGCCGGTTGCTGCGGTGCACTACAAATCCTCCCGCCCCGAGAAGCTTTCGAGCGGTAGTAGTTCAGCAACATCTCGATGGAGGCTCCATGAACAGGTTGCTCGTCGTCGCACTCGTGCTGCTCTCGGCAATCGGCTGCAACTCGGGTGGCCCCCAAGGCGAGCAAGGCATCCAGGGCGAGCAGGGCCCGCAGGGCGAGCGAGGCCTGCAGGGTCCGTCCGGCGACAAGGGCGCAACCGGAGAACAGGGACCGGCTGGCCCCAAGGGCGACCCCGGGGTCGCGGGGCCCAAGGGAGACGACGGAGCCCCGGGGCCGCAGGGCATCCAGGGCGAGCCAGGTCCCGCCGGCGCCCAAGGCGCGAAGGGCGATCCCGGCGTTGCCGGGGAGTCAGTGCAGGCCGTGACCGTGGCGCCCGGCGACCCTTTCTGTGAGCAGGGAGGCACTCGGCTCACTCTCGCGGGAGTGGACAGCTACGTCTGCAATGGGGCAGTTGGGCCCGGCGGAGCCAAGGGCGACCCCGGCATTGCGGGGCCCAAGGGAGATGACGGCGCCCCTGGGGCACAGGGAGCTCAAGGCGAGCCAGGCCCCGAGGGAGAGCCGGGCCCGAAGGGCGACACCGGCATCGCGGGACCCAAGGGAGATGACGGCGCCCCTGGAGCGCAGGGCATTCAAGGTGAGCCAGGCCCCGTGGGCGCTCAGGGTCCAAAGGGGGACCCGGGAGTCGCGGGCGCACAGGGCCCGAAGGGGAACGACGGAGCCGCTGGGCCGCAGGGCCCCCAGGGAGAGCAGGGGCCAGCGGGGGCTCAAGGTCCGAAGGGTGATCCCGGTGTCGCCGGGGAGTCGGTGCAGGCCGTGACGGTTGCGCCCGGTAATCCGTTCTGCGCGCAGGGAGGGACCCGGTTCACCCTCGCTGGGGTGGACAGCTACGTCTGCAATGGGGCGCAAGGACCCGCGGGTGCGATGGGAATTCAAGGTATCCAGGGACCGAAGGGCGACCCGGGGATTCAGGGAATTCAAGGCCTCCAAGGAATTCAGGGGCCGAAGGGTGACCAGGGAGACCCGGGGACGGTGACCTTTGGGATTACTGCGGGAACGGCTGCCGAAGGAAACGACCCACGCCTCTCCGACGCTCGCTTGCCGCTCGCGGGAAGTGGCGACTACATCCGGAATGGAACCACCGCGCAGAGCGCGTCGTTCAATGTGTCCGGAACGGGCACGGTCGGCGGAAGCCTCACTATTGACCCGCTCGTAAGAACCACCCAATCGGCTGCGGCGGGTCGGCCGTGGCACAG
>CAZAIE010000254.1:0-8370 GCA_964485035.1 uncultured Myxococcaceae bacterium
GGAGCGGATGCTCGCGGCCATCGACGGCATCTCCGAGCTCGGCGGGACCAACATCTCCGGCGCCCTGGACGCTGCGGTCGCCGAGGCCGTGCCCTACCGCCAGCAGTACAACGCCACCCGCGTGGTGCTGCTGTCCGACGGCCAGGCCAACGAGGGCATCAGCGACCCCACAGGTCTCGCCGGCCTCGCCCGCCGCATCTCCGGACAGGGGCTCACTCTCTCGTCCATCGGCGTGGGGCTGGACTTCAACGAGCACGTCATGGAGTCGCTCGCCGAGTACGGCGGCGGCGCCTACCACTTCCTCAAGGACACCGAACAGCTCGCGGCCATCTTCGGGAGCGAGCTGAAGCAGGCGTTGGCCACCGTGGCCATCGGCCCCACGCTCACCGTCACCCCCAGCCCCGGGGTGACCGTCGCCGAGGTCTACGCCTACGCCGCCGACAGCCAGGGCGGAGCGACCGCGGTGCGGCTGCCCGACTTCACCGGCGGCCAGCAGCGCAAGGTGGTGGTCCGCCTGCTCGTCCCCGCGACGGCCCCGGGCAACGTGGAGGTGGCGCGGGTGGGCCTCGCCTACATCGACGTGACCCGGAACCACTCCGCCGGAGCGGTGCAGGTGGGGGTCAACGCGGCCGTCACCCCCGACTCGACCCTCGCGATGTCCAGCCGCAACAAGGACGTGGCCGCGGTCGCCGCCCACGCCAGCGCGCTGCAGGCCATGCGCCGCGCCAGCGCCGCCGCCCAGGAGGGCCGCCGCGACGAGGCCGAGCAGCAGCTCCGCTCGGCCCGGGTGGTGCTGGAGAAGGCCCAGGCCGACTTCGGGCGCAACGCCCAGCTGGACCAGGCGCTGGGCGAGACGCAGGCGTTCGAGGGCAGCCTCGCGGCCCCCGCGGGCTCCCCGTCCGTCAACGCCGGCGCCAAGCGGATCCACGCCTTCTCCAACAGCGCGCGGTAGGATCGGCGCCGCACCGCACTCCCAGGAGCCCCGATGCCAGCCGTGACGTTCGCCGACCACGACGGATTCCAGAAGACGGTGCTCAAGGCGACGGCGGGAGGAGCGGCGGCGGGGCTCGCGGTCTACGGGCTCGCGTCCCTGGGGGTCCCCGAGGCGCAGCTCGCCGGGCCCTTGAGCCTGGTGGCCGTGTGCGGCGCCTCGGCCGCGGTCGCCTGCGGGAAGAAGTGGTTCAGCCGCCTGGCCTACGGCGCGCTCGGTGCGATGGCCGGGGCCGCGCCGCTGCTCTTCAACAGCCGCCTCTTCGGCCTCGCGGTGGCGGGCGCCGGCGTCGGCGCGCTCTTCGCCCACTTCCGGCAGAAGGAGAACACCGCGGGCGTGGAGGTGGGCCAGACGCGCATGGGCACCGCCGCCTACGTCGCCGCGGCCGCGCTCTCTGGGCTCGCGCTGGTTGCGGGCACGGCCGTCGTCGAGGCCTTCGTCACCCGGGGCGTGCTGGAGGGGCTGATGCCCGCGGCGCTGGCCACCATGACCGGCGGCGCGGTGCTGGGCTTCTTCCTCTCGCTGGGGAGCGCGGGCGCCCACGTGGTGCGCGACCCCGACCCGGTGGAGGGCGCCTACGCGAAGATGCTGCCGGAGCTGACCGGGGACCTGAAGGTGCTGGCCGGCCGCGCCATGACCAACTACCGGCGCTGCGCCGAGATCCTCGCGAACAGCGAGGCCGGCTTCGCGCGCACCCAGCTCTCCAAGTCGCTCTCCGACGTCACCCTGCGCATCCTCGAGCTCGGGCGGCGCTGGCAGGCCATCGACCGGGAGATGGGCGAGCGCGCCGAGGGCGAGATCAACCAGCGGCTCGCCGAGCTGCGGGCGCTGAAGGCCACGCTCAAGGACGAGGCCGCCCGCAAGCAGCTCTCCGGGGCGGAGGCCGCGGTGAACTCCGAGCTGCAGCAGATCGACCGTATCCGCCGCGGCCGCGAGCGCGTGGTGGCGCGCCTGCACGGCGAGATGGCCCTGCTCGACCGGACCCGCTTCGCGCTCCTGGGGCTCAAGACCAGCGACGCCCACCTGCGCGCCGCCGAGCTCTCGGCCCTCTCCGACAGCCTCTCCACCGTGGCCCGGGAGATGGACTGCGAGGCCGAGGCGGTCGACGAGATCATCAGCAAGGTGGTGGTCGCGCACGGCCCCGAGGAGTCGGTCGTCGCCCACCCCGGGCCGGCCTCGCTCACCCAGCCCACGCCGGCGGCCCCGGCGATGGAACGCATCGGCGAGATCCAGGCCCCCGCTGCACCCGAGGCCACCACGGCCCCGACGGAGAAGGCCAAGGCCTGATGAAGCCGCTCGTCTGTCCCGGCTGCCGCAAGAAGATGGCCCCGCTCTCGGACGGCGGGGTGACCCTGGACGCCTGCACCGAGTGCAACGGCCTGTGGCTCGACAAGGGCGAGCTGGAGGCGCGCGGGGCGAAGCTCCCCGCCGGGGGCATCGAGTACCGCGGCGACCGCCGCTGCCCGCGCTGCGACTACAAGCTCATGGTCCGGCCGAGCAAGGTGGTGCAGGTGGACTTCTGCCCCGACTGCGGCGGCGTGTACCTCGACCACGGCGAGCTGGCGATGCTGGTGCGCGTGGCCCGCGTCGCCGAGGGCCTCGCGCCCGAGCCCGTGACCCCACAGCGCGAGAAGCCCCGCCCTCCGCCGAGGAAGACCCAGAAGCCCGCCCCGACCGTCGAGAAGCGGGTCGCGGGCATCCAGCCGGCCGGGGCGCCCGCCGTGCCTGCCGCCGCGAAGCGTGCCAGCCGCGAAGCCGCCGGCCCGAGCGAGCCCAGGTTCGTCTGCGACTCCTGCAAGGCCCAGCGGCTGTTGAAGGACCAGGTGATCGGCGCGAAGCTGACGGTCTGCCGCGCCTGCGCCAAGGAGCGTGGGATCACCGCGGAACCGGAGGCCCGCCGGCAGCACGAGCAGCGGGCGCGCAGCGACGACGCCGTCGCCGAGCAGTTCTGGTCGGAGATGCTCTTCGGCGACCAGGAGCGCGACCGCAAGCGCGCCCCGGAGATCGTCGACCTGCTCGCGCGGTTGCTGCGCTGACGCCGCCCCGCGGCTATCCTGCCGCGCCATGAAGCTGCGCCCACACGCCTTCGCCCTCGCGCTGCTCGCGGCCTCGTGCGCCTGCACCGGGGCCCGCAAGCCAGCCGCCCCCGACGCGGCCACTCCCGGAGAAGCGATGCTCGACCAGCGTGGGAAGGTGAACCTCACGACGCGCGGCGGCGCGGAGTTCCAGCTCAGCGTGGAGATCGCCTCGAACGACGAGACCCGGGCCCGGGGCCTGATGTTCCGCCGGACCATGCCCGAGGACGCGGGGATGCTCTTCGTCTTCCGCGAGGAGCGCCACCAGAGCTTCTGGATGAAGAACACCTACCTCCCGCTGGACATGCTCTTCGTCGACGCGAAGGGGACCATCGTGGGCATCGTGGAGAACACGGAGCCCCACACCCTCACCTCACGGTCGGTGGCGGGGGCTTCGAAGTTCGTGCTCGAGCTGAACGGCGGCTGGTGCGCGCGCCACGGCGTCGCGGCGGGCGATCGGATGACTGTCGAGGGCATGTACGACCTGCGGTGAGCTAGTCCGCTGGGGCAGAGAGGGCGAGCTTCGCAGCGCCCGCAAGTCCCAGCCCGGTGGCCAGCAGCGCCAGGACCGCGATGCGGACGAAGCCGGGATCGCCCAGTCCCATGCGCTCAGGAGCGCAGGAAGGTGTTCACCTGGTCGAGGAAGGCGTCGCGCGCTGGCCGCTGGCGGATGTCCATGGAGGACACGTCCACGGTGAGGCAGGGGATGCCGTACTTGTTCTGCACCACCTGCGAGAAGCTCGAGTAGTAGCCGTTGAGCCCCCGCAGGAAGTCCTTGGAGATGCCGCGCTCCTCGACGCGCCCGCGGGTGCGAATGCGCTGCAGCAGCACCTCCACGTTCGGCACGTCGAAGGAGATGATCTTGTCGGGCTTGGAGAGCTTCGCGTTCAAGCGGTCGAAGTACTCGTAGTACAGCTCCAGCTCCGAGTTCGTCATGTTGCCGAGCCCGTGGAGGTACTTGGCGAAGATCTCGGGGTCCTCGTAGAGCGTCCGGTCCTGCACGCAGCTCTTGTTCACCGTGTGGATGAGCTCGTGGTGCTCGCAGCGCCGGATGAGGAACTCGAGCTGGAGCGTGAAGGACCAGCGCTTCATGTCGGAGTAGTAGTCCTTGAGGAACCGGTTATCGATGACCGGCTCGTCGAAGAGCTCGAAGCCTAGGCGCTGGCTGATGAGCTTGGCCGCAGTGGTCTTGCCCGCGCCGATGTTCCCCGCCATCGCGAGGAAGTACTTGGGCTTCAGCTTCGCGCGCCTGGCCTTCACCGGAGCCGAGACGGGGGGAGTGGACGGTGCGGCGGGGGCGGCCGGCTTGACCGGCGCCTTCCGGGGAGCCTGTGCGGGCTTCTTCGTCGCCATGGCTGCTCTCTCCTGTTGGAAGCGGATGCGGAGTAGAGCATGGCCCGCCGCCACCTGTCACCGGAGCGAGCACACGGCGTTCGTCGACCGTCAGTCGCGCAGGTAGTGGCAGGTGTAGCCGCCGGGGTTCTTCTGCAGGTAGTCCTGGTGGTACTCCTCCGCGTTCCAGAACGGCCCCGCCGGGACGATCTCGGTGACCACCGGCCGCTTCCACTTCCCCGACTTCTCCACCCGCGCCTTCACCTCCTCCGCCACGCGGCGCTGGGCCTCGGATTGCACGAAGATGGCCGAGCGATACTGCGTGCCGATGTCGTTGCCCTGACGATTCCGGGTGGTCGGATCGTGCATGCGGAAGAACCAGCGCTCCAAGAGATCCGCGTAGGTCAGCTTCGCGGGGTCGAACGTCACCTCCACCGCCTCGGCGTGGCCTGTCGTGCCGTGGTGCACGTCCTCGTAGGTCGCGTTCGCGAGCTTGCCGCCGGTGTAGCCCACCCGCGTCGAGATCACGCCCGGGATCTTCCGCAGCAGATCCTCCATGCCCCAGAAGCACCCACCCGCCAGCGTCGCCACCTCGGTCGCGGGGACGCTGGCCTTGGCGAAGAGCGGCGCGAAGCGGCCGTAGCCCTCCTCCACGAGGTTCGCCGCGGGCACGAAGCGCAACGAGGCGGAGTTGATGCAGTAGCGCAGCCCCGTCGGCCCCGGCCCGTCGGTGAAGACGTGCCCGAGGTGCGAGTCCCCGTGGCGCGAGCGGACCTCGGTGCGGCGCATCCCCAGGGTGGAGTCGTCGCGCTCCACGACGTTCCCTGGCTCCACCGGCCTCGTGAAGCTCGGCCAGCCGGTGCCGGAGTCGAACTTGTCGAGTGAGCTGAAGAGCGGCTCGCCTGAGGCCACGTCCACGTAGAGCCCGGGCTCGTGGTGGTCCCAGAAGGCGTTGCGGAACGGCGGCTCCGTCGCCTCGTTGCACACCACGTCGTACTGCTGGGCCGTGAGCCGCTGCTTCAGCTCCGCGTCGCTCGGCCGCCGATACGTGTTCGCGTCCATCTTCGCCTCCTGCTTCGGGACGCTCGCCAGCAGGATCAGGGAGACCAGGACGGCTGACATCGGGACACCCTCCACGCTCGGCGGCGGCCAGGCCTTGGGATGCCCTGCGCGCAGCCGGGTTTCGGGGTAGAACCCGCGGCCCATGTGGCGCTTCTACCTGTACAAGCTGCTCAGCGACTTCCTGGTCATCGTCCCGGTGATGGTGCCGCTGTACCAGGCGAACGGACTCACCGCGACCGAGATCTTCCTGGTGCAGGGAGTGTTCTCCATCTGCCAGTTCGCGCTCGAGGTCCCCAGCGGCTACGTGGCCGACGTCATGGGCCGCAAGCGCGCGCTCATCCTCGGTGCGGGTCTCTTCGTCCTCGGCCTCACCATCTACGCGTTCGCGCAGGGCTTCTGGCAGTTCGCCTTCGCGGAGTTCGTCCTGGGCATCGGCGCGAGCATGCGCTCCGGAACCGAGTCCGCGCTGCTGTTCGACACCCTCAAGCACCGCGGCCGCACCGAGGACTACCAGCGCTTCGAGGGACACGCCGAGTCCCTCACCCGGCTGGGCACGGCCATCTCCGCGATGCTCGGCGGCGTCCTCGCGGCCATCGCGCTCAGGCTGCCGTTCTACGTGAACCTCGCCAGCGCGGCGCTGCTGCTGGTGATGAGCCTGACCCTCTACGAGCCTCCGCGCGCGAAGCGCCCCGAGGGCAACCCGTTCGCGAACATCCTCGCCATCGTGCGGCGAAGCCTCACCCACCCCCGGCTGCTCCCGCTGATGCTCTTCCAGGCGGTGATGCTGGGCACCGGCATCACCGCCATCTGGGGCTACTTCCTCTTCTTCGGGAAGATCGACCTGCCGCTGGCGAGCTACGGCTTCGCCTTCGCCGGACTGCAGCTCTGCTCCGCCCTCGGCGCGCAGCAGGGCTTCCGCCTCGAGCAGGCGCTGGGGCGCGCCCGGCCGCTCCAGCTCGTCGCCGCCTCGGGGCTGATGCTGCTCCCCTTCGCCTTCGCGAGCTCCGCGTGGCTGCTCCCCTTCGTGGGCATCCACGCCTTCCTCTGGGGCGTCTCGACGCCGCTCTTCCTCGAGCGCATCAACGCGCACACCACCTCGGACATCCGCGCCACCACCCTCTCGACCGGCGCGATGATGGGCCGCGTCATCTACATCGCGCTCTCGCTCGGGTTCGGCGCCATGGCCGATCGCGCGTCGCTGCAGGTCGGGTTTGGCGTCCTCGGCGTGCTCACCTGCCTCGCCGCCGCGGCGCTGGTCACGGTGATCGTGCGCCAGGAGCGCGCGGCGCAGGCGGCCCCGACTACTCCAGGGTGAACGGCCTTCCCTCGGCGAACGCGGCGATGGCCGCGGCCAGCGCCTCCTGCCTCGGCGAGATGACGTCGTGGCCCGCCGCGGGAAGGACGATCAGGCGCGCGCTCGGGAAGACCCGCCCCAGCCGCTCTCCCATGAAGACCGGGACGACCTGGTCCTTCGCACCGTGGACGATGAGCACGGGCAGCGAGAGGCCGGGCGCCTTGGCGATGGTGTCGAACCGGTGGCGCAGCAACAGCCGCGTCGGCAGGTACGGGAACAGCTCGTGGGCCACGTCCATCATCGACGTGTAGGGCGAGAGCAGCACGAGCCGCGCGCCGTGCCCGCGCCGCGCCATCTCCGTCGCGACGCCCGTCCCCAGCGAGTGGCCCACGAGGGTCGTCTTCGCTGCGGGGACTCCCGCGCGCTCGCGCAGGTGCGTGAGCGCCGCCTCCGCAGCCGCGTAGCACCCGGACTCCGAGGGCGGCCCCGACGCTCGGGCGAGCCCGTAGCCCGGGTACTCCACCGACAGCGCGCCGAGGCCCGCGGCCCGCATCGACCGCGCCCAGTCCTCGGTGTCGGCCAGCTCCTCGGCGTTTCCGTGGAAGAAGACCGCGGTCGCGGCTCCGGGCGGTCCCGGAAGGTGGAGGGCTACCACCTCCCCGCTCTCCGCCGGGAGTCGAAGCAACGTGCCGCCCTTCGCCGAGGGCGCCTCTCCCGACGCTGGCGCCGGGAAGATCATCCGGCCCTGGACCAGGTACGCGGCGGCACACGCCAGCACGAGGAAACCGACGAGACCGAGCGAGACCACCAGAGCCATTCGGCGCACCACCTGCCCGAGGGTCATGCGGTCGGGGCCTTGCCCGAACGCGCACCGGCGAAGAGCAGCCCCGCGCCCACGAGCGCGAGCGGGACGGCGACCATCAGGCCGACCTTCAGGCTCTGCGCCGACTGCGAGGCGCCCGCCGCCGCCAGGGTCGCCTTCATCGACGGCTCGACGTTGGCCAGCGCTGCATCGGCCTGGATCATCCCGTACTGCTGGCCTGCGAGCGCGATGAACAAGAACGCCACCGCCAATCCGAGGACGATGCCTCCCCCCACGGCAAGCGCCCGCCGCTGTTCGGTCACTGCGCGCCCGAGAGCGACGCACGCAGCCCCGAGCGGCGCCGCCGCGATGACCAGCCCGAAGAGCACACATGCTCGGGCTTCCGACAAACCGGCGTGGCGGATGGTCTCCTGGTCCGCCGGGTTCACGTGGGCGATCGCCTCGTTGACCATCTGCATCCCGAGGCTCATCCCCAACGCGCCCAGTCCAGCCGCGAGCAGGCCCAGGGCCGCGAGCAGCATCGCGAACACGAGCGCGAGCGAGCGCTTCGCGGAGAACACCGAGATCGCCGGGAGGACCAACGACGCCGGCCAGGCCGCCATCGCGATCAGCATGAGCGGGTACATCATCCACCCGCCGCCCTGGAACATCCGTGCGAGCTCCATGTCCACCTCCCGGCCGCACACTTGAGCACGCCCCGAAAGGGGCAAGCAATCGCGGCCGCGCAACCCGCACCCTCCCGCCCCGAGAATCCACCAGACCCCGACTCCAGAGCCCGGAGGCATCCATGGCC
>CAZAIE010000255.1:0-8339 GCA_964485035.1 uncultured Myxococcaceae bacterium
CTTCCCCACTTCTGGCTTTTCATGTTCCCTCCCTTTCGAAGCAGCCGAGGGCAGGGTTGCAGCCTCCGTGCCGCGTTCGTCCCGGGGGGGAGGAGAGGCGACGTCCCACAGCGTGACAGCCGAGTGCTCCGCGGCAGAACTCGCGAGGTCCCGATTCGAACCAGGCTGGGGAGAGCACCACGGACAACCCGACGCAGCTCACCTGGCCGTGACCACGCGTCGGCGCAGGTCGGCCTGGCGGTCCGTCCGCACGCGGTCCTTGAAGGCCCTGCGCAGCGCCTCCTCGCCCGACGGGCCGATGAAGTTGAAGGCCACCGACAGGTAGCGAAGGCTTTGGAGGCTCGTGGCCTCCGCGAGGGCGCGGGCGCAGGCGTCGTCCAGCTCGTTCCCCTCCAGGTCCAGCGTGCGCAGCGAGGGCAGCGAGGCCTTCGCCAGCAGCCGCACCGAGACCAGCGTATGGGCCGAACCGCGGAGGGTCAGGCTCTGCAGCGCCTCGAGGTGGGGCGAGGTCAGTAGGACCTCGGTGGCCACGTCGCCGCACTGGTGGACCGCGCTCCCGTTGCGCCACGTCACGCCCGACAGCTCCAGCCGGTGCACGCGCTCGAGGTTTGGCGAGGCAGCAACGCCCTGCAGCTGCGCGCGCAGCCCCTCCATCCCCGCGCCGGAGTGGAGGCGCAGCACCAGCTCCGGCAGGAGGATGTTCGCGGGGACCTGGAAGTCGCAGGAGGAGAAGGCCGCTGCGGCCATCTCCAGGCGTTCCGGCAGGCCTCGGCGGAGCCAGCAGGCGAGTGCAGGCAGCCCGAGCCGGGCGATCCAACCGCGCTGGGCCCCTTCCCGAAGTCGGAGTTCCCGCTCCTCCAGCACGCGGCGCCGCTCGCCGGGCGGGAGTCCCTTGGCCAGCTCGCACTGCACTGCGATGAGCTCGCCCAGATCCGGCTCGCCGTGCTCGGCCAGCCAGTCCGCGAAGACCAGTCGGGGCGCGTCGTCCTCGGGCGCGGCCTCGATGTCCCGGAGCAGGGCGTGCTCCTCCTCCGACCAGCGCTTGCTCTTCACGGCGTGCACCTCGTGCCGCGAGCCTACCGCCTCAGGGTGCTCCTAGAACTTCAGGGGCACGTCCCGGGGCGCCAGCTGTGGCCCGCTGTACGCCGGGAAGCGCATCCGCCGCACCGCTGCGACCAGGCAGCTCGCGAGCGGCGTCTCCCGGAAATCCGGGGTGAGCACCTGCACGTTCGCGGGCGTGCCGTCGTTGCGGATGCTCCAGCGCATGACCGCGGTGCCCGAGAGCCCCGCCTCCTGCGTCCTGCTCGTGCAGGCCTTCAGCTCGGCCTGGTGCGCGACCAGCACCTCGAGGATGTCGGAGTGTTCGAGCGTATGTCGGGTGACGACGGGCGGGGTGGCGGCGGGAGTGCCCTCACCGAAGATGGCCTCGAACGCCTTGTCGTTCGGGTCGCGTGTGTCCGAAGCGGGCCTGGCTGGAGCGACTGCGCGCTGGGCGGGTCGTCGTGGCGGTCGGGCGCGCTCCGCCGGGGCTGGCGTCAGCTCTCTCGTCGGCGTGACGACGGGCGTAGTCGGCGCCGCCGCGGGGACAGGCTCGCTCGTGACGGTGCGCGCGACGAGGGGTGGCGGCGGAACGACGACGCTCGGCGCTGGAACCGTGACGGTTGGTCCAGTCGCGACCAACGGCGGCGGCGCCGTCGTCGCTCTCGGGGCAGTGAGCAGGTTGACCGCAGTCACTGCCCCAACGCCAAGGACCAGGATCCAGAGGGCCAGCCCGAACAGGTAGAGGTGCACCGGCGGCCCTGGGGAGATCGCGGGCGCCGTCTCGACCGCCGGCTCCTCCGCTCGAGGCGCCTCGTCCACCGGAGCCTCCGCTGCGAGCGGGACGAGCGCTGGCTCGGGTTCAGGTTCTGGTTCAGGCTCGCGCGCCGTCGGGAGCGGTGGTGGCTGCAGCGCGCGCAGCTCTTCTTCCACCAGCGCGGAGAGCAAGGGGGTGGCGGGACCCTCCGCCTGCTGCGGGATGAGCGACTGGAGGCCGACCGCCACGGCCCCGGAGTGTTCCGGACGCTCGGCCTCTCGCGGGAAGAGCACACCTGCGAGGGTCGGGATCTCCGCGAGCGGGGTCCAGTCCGTCATGCCCGCCTTCCAGCAGAGCGTCTCCCGCGTGATTTCCCGACGCTCGTGCATTGCCTGGATCTGCTTCGCGTCGAGCGGCCCGACCGGCACGTCCCCGCTGGCGAGGAACCACTCAGCGCCCGCTGCGTCGAAGCCGCAACGTTGCGCAGACCCCTCCTTCTCTTGCGGCGTTCCCGGCGCGAGCAAGCCCGCGACCTCTTGGAGCGACATCACCCGTGTCTGGCTGCGCTCGACCGGAGCCAACGTCGGGGTCGGCCGCGGCATCACCACGATGCGGTGCCCGCAATGCCGGCAGCGCGTCGCCACCCCCCGCGGCCCTACCTTCTCGTCGCGGATCGCGTACTGCGCGTGGCAGCTCTCGCACACGAACCTCATGGCGAACCCCTTCCGCAGATAGCAACGCGCCTCCAGGGAGTTCGATCCGCAGCTCGCCATTCTTGGGAACCGGCTGGTGCAAGTGCTCGGAATCCCGGACGGAACCACCACCCTTCCCTGCCGCGAAGGTGACCAACGGTTCCGCCGGCCCCCACCCGCGCTTCGGTCTATCCTCCCGCCTCCGCTCGCGAGGCCTGCATGTCCGACCCGTCCCTGCTCACCGTCCGTGGCGCCCACGAACACAACCTGCGCCACGTCGACCTCGACCTGCCCCGCGACGCGCTCATCGTGGTCACCGGCGTCTCCGGATCCGGCAAGTCCTCGCTGGCCTTCGACACCCTCTTCCGCGAGGGCCAGCGCCGCTACCTCGAGACTTTCCCCTCCTACGCCCGCCAGCTCATGGGCAAGCTCGAGCGCCCCGCGGTCGAGCACGTGCGCGGCCTCTCCCCCGCCCTCGCGGTCGACCAGCGCTCCTGCGTCCGCAGCCCGCGCTCCACCGTGGGCACCATGTCCGAGTTGCACCCGCTGCTGCGCCTGCTCTGGGCCCGCGTGGGCGAGCCGCACTGCGCAGCCTGCGGAGAGCCCCTCGCCTCGCTCGAGCCCGAGTCCCTCGCCGCCCTCCTCGACGCCCGCTTCGCCGGCAGGGACGTGACGCTCCTCGCGCAGGTCGTCGACGGGCACAAGGGCGCGTTCCGGGACGAGCTCTCGCGTGCGGCCGCGGACGGGTTCACCGAGGCGCGCGTCGATGGCGACTTCGTCCCGCTCTCGCCCCTGCCCGCGCTCGATCCCGCCGTGCTCCACCAGATCGACCTGCCCGTCGCGCGGCTCGCGGCTTCACGCTCGCAGCCCGAGACCCTCGAGGCCGTCGAGCGGACGCTGCGCCTCGGCGGCGGCGTGCTCCGCGTCCTCTGCGCCCGGCCGGGAGCGGACTGCGATGAGACCGAGCGGTTCTCCACGGCCCGCGCCTGCGGCGCCTGCGGAGCGCCCGCCGCCGAGCTGGGCCCGCGCCTCTTCTCCTTCAACTCGCCCTACGGCGCCTGCCCGGCCTGCTCGGGCCTGGGCGTCACCGACGCGGTGGACCCGGAGCTGATCGTCGGAGACGCCACCAAGTCCCTGCGCCAGGGCGCGCTCGTGCTCAGCACGCCCACCGGCTACATCGTCTACTCGCAGGTCACCCTCGACGTCCTCGACCAGGTCTGCCGCGCCCACGGCTTCACGGTCGACGTTCCCTGGAAGGACCTCACCGACGAGCAGCGCCGCGTCGTCCTCTTCGGCTCCGACCGCCTCAAGGTGCCCTTCGGCAAGCACCCGCTGGAGAACCGGCTCAAGTGGAAGGGCATCACCGCGCGGCCACGCGAGGAGGACTTCTACAAGGGCATCGTCCCCACCATCGAGGAGATCCTGAAGCGCAACCGCAACGAGAACGCGCTCCGCTTCGTTCGCTCCCGCCCGTGCGCGGCCTGCCACGGCACCCGCCTCCGCCCCGAGGCCCTCGCGGTGAAGCTCGCTGGCCGCTCCATCGCCGAGGTGTGCGACCTCCCGCTCGACGAGGCCGAGCGCTTCCTCAGCGGCCTCTGCTTCCAGGGCCCGCGCGCCGCCGTCGCCTCCGCCATCCTCGGCGCGCTCCGCCCGCGGCTCGCCACCCTGCGCACGCTGGGCCTGGGCTACCTGACGCTCGCCCGCGAGTCGACCTCTCTCTCCGGCGGCGAGGCGCAGCGGCTGCGGCTGGCGACGCAGGCGAACACGGGTCTGCGCGGCGTGCTCTACGTGCTCGACGAGCCGTCCATCGGCCTGCACTCGCGCGACACCCGCCGGCTCCTCGACGTCCTCGGGCGCCTGCGCGACCTGGGCAACACCGTGCTGGTGGTGGAGCACGACGAGGAGGTCGCCCGCGCCGCAGACTGGATCGTGGACATCGGTCCCGGTGCGGGGCGACACGGCGGACAGGTCCTCTACTCCGGCCCCGCCGCCGGCTTCGACTTCGAGAGCCTGCGCGCCCGCCGCGAGGCGGAGACCCGCCCGGAGCTGGGCGGGACGCTGCTCCTGCGCGGCGCGCGCCACCACAACCTTCAGGGGATCGACGTGCCCTTCCGGCTCGGGGCGCTGAACGTGGTCGTCGGCGTCTCCGGTGCGGGCAAGTCGTCGCTCGTCGCCGACACGCTCGCCTGCGCGCTTCGGCAGCGGCTCCACGGCGTGCGCGAGACCCCGGGGGCGTTCGCCTCGCTCGAGGGGGCGGAGGCCATCGACAAGATCGTCGAGATCGATCAGGCACCCATCGGCCGGACGCCCCGCTCGAACCCCGCGACCTACACCGGCCTCACCGACCCCATCCGCGACCTCTTCGCCGCGCTCCCGACCTCGAAGGAGCGTGGCTTCAACAAGAGCCGCTTCTCCTTCAACGTGAAGGGCGGCCGCTGCGAGGCCTGCGGCGGCGCGGGCGTCCAGGCCATCGGGATGCACTTCCTGGCCGACGTGGAGATCCCCTGCGAGGAGTGCGGCGGCCGCCGCTTCAACGACGAGACGCTGGAGGTGAAGTGGACCTCCGCCGACGGCCGCGCGCTGAGCATCGGCGACGTGCTCGAGCTGACGGTGGACGAGGCGCTCGCGGCCTTCGCCGACGAGAAGCCGATCCGCCGGGTGCTGGAGGCGATGCGCGACGTGGGCCTGGGCTACCTCTCGCTGGGCCAGCCCGCGACCACGCTCTCGGGCGGCGAGGCGCAGCGCGTGAAGCTCTCCTCGGAGCTGGGCCGCGCGTCCACCGGCCGCACGCTCTACGTGCTCGACGAGCCGACGACGGGACTGCACGCCCGCGACGTCCGCATGCTGGTGCTGGCCCTGCGCGCGCTGGTCTCGCGCGGCAACACCGTCATCGCCGTGGAGCACCACCCCGACCTGCTCGCCTCCGCCGACTGGGAGATCGAGCTGGGGCCCGAGGGCGGCACCGGCGGCGGACGCCTGCTCTACGCCGGCGTCGCGCGCCCGCCCCAAGCCGCGGCCCCAGCGCTCGGACTGCCCCGCCACGATGAGCCGGCGCGCGGCATCTCGCTGCGCGGGGTGACCACGCACAACCTCCAGCGCGTGAACCTGGACATCCCCGACCGCAAGCTCACCGTGCTCACCGGGCTGTCGGGCAGCGGCAAGTCCTCGCTCGCCTTCGACACCCTCTTCCACGAAGGGCAGCGGCGCTTCACCGACAGCCTCGCGAGCTACGTGCGCCGCTACGTCCCGCGCGCGCGGCCCGCCGAGCTGGAGGAGGCGCGCGGGCTCTCGCCGGCCATCGCCGTGGGCCAGCAGGCCGGGAGCCGCAGCCCGCGCTCGACGGTCGGGACGCTCACCGAGATCTACGACGACCTTCGGCTGCTCTACTCGCGCGCAGGCACCCCGGGCTGCCCGACCTGCCAGGTGGACCTCGTGGCCGGGAGCTGCCCTCGCTGCGGCGCCGCTGGACTGCGCACGCCCACCGCGCGCGACTTCTCGTTCAACCACGTCCAAGGGGCGTGCCCGCGCTGCAAGGGGCTGGGGCTGACGCAGGGCTGCGACCCCGGGAAGCTGGTGACCGATCCCTCGCGCTCGCTCTTCGACGGCGCGCTCGCGGGGACGAAGACCGGGGCCTTCTACACCGAGGCGCAGGGCCAGCACCTGGCCATCCTCGAGGCCGTGGGCGCCGCGCACGGCGTGGACTTCCACCGCCCCTGGTCGGAGCTGGACGCCCGCGCCCGCGAGCTGGCGATGACTGGCACCGGGGAGACCACCTACGACGTGGTGTGGCGCTCCGGGACCGACAGCGTGGAGGCCGAGCACGCCTTCCGCCCGGTGTGGAAGGGCTTCGTCGGCTACGTGGACGAGGAGTACCAGCGCAAGTGCACCGACGAGCGTGGCGAGGCGCTGCTGCCGCTGATGCGCGAGCTGCCCTGCGAGGCGTGCCGCGGCGAGCGGCTGAAGCCCGAGTCGCGCGCGGTGCGCCTCGGCGGCAAGACTCTCGGCGAGCTCTGCCGGCTGCCGGCCTCCGAGGCGCTGGGGTTCCTCGAGGCGCTGCCTGCTACCCCGGTCCTGCGCGACGCGCGCGCCGAGGCCTGCGGCCGACTGCGGGCGATGGTCCAGGTCGGCCTCGATTACCTGGCGCTCGACCGCCGTGCCGCGACGCTCTCCGGAGGCGAGGCCCAGCGCCTGCGGCTCGCGAGCCAGCTCGACTCCGGGCTGCGCGGCGTCACCTACGTCCTCGACGAGCCCACGGTGGGCCTGCACCCGCGCGACACGCGCCCGCTCCTCGGCGTGCTGCGGCGGCTCTGCGACGAGGGGAACACGGTGGTGGTGGTGGAGCACGACCCGGAGGTGATGCGGGCGGCGGACCACCTGGTGGACCTCGGTCCTGGAGCGGGCGTCGCGGGCGGGCGCATCGTCGCTGCGGGCACGGTGGAGGACGTCCGGCGCTGCGAGGCGTCGGCGACCGGGCGCTACCTGCGCGACCCGCGCGCGCTCTTCCCCGAGCGCGAGCCCCGCACGCTCGGCCCCGGCGTGTCCATTCACGGGGCGCGGGCCAACAACCTGCGCCTGGACTGCGAGTTCCCCTCGGGCGGCCGGGTCGCGGTGACCGGGGTCTCCGGCAGCGGAAAGTCGTCCCTGGTCTTCGACGTGCTGCTCGCCTCGGCGCGCGCAGGCAGGCCGGTGGGCTGCGAGTCGATCCGCGGGCTGGAGCACTTCCGCGACACGGTCTTCGTGGACCAGGCCCCCATCGGCGGAGGCGCGTGGAGCACGCCGGCGACCTTCCTCGGGGTGTTCGACCCCATCCGCGAGCTGTTCGCGAAGACCCCGCTCGCGAAGAAACGGCGCTGGACGAAGAACCGCTTCTCGCTCTCGGGGAAGGGCGGGCGCTGCGAGGCGTGCCAGGGCTCCGGGCGGCTGGAGGTGCGGCTCGACTTCCTCCCTGACGTCTGGCTGCCCTGCGAGTCCTGCCGCGGCGCGCGCTACTCGGCGGAGACACTGGAGGTGACCTTTCGCGGCAGGTCCATCGCCGAGGTGCTGGCGCTCACGGTGGCCCAGGCGCGGGAGGTCTTCGCGGACCAGAAGAAGATCTCCCGGCCGCTCGCGGTGCTGGACGAGGCGGGGCTGGGGTACGTCGCTCTCGGGCAGCCGGTGAACACTCTCTCGGGCGGCGAGGGCCAGCGGCTGCGGCTCGCGGCGGACCTCTGCGCCGAGGCGCGCGGGCCGACGCTGTACCTCTTCGACGAGCCGACGACGGGACTGCACCCAGGGGACGTGGCGCGGCTGGTCGGCGTGTTCGACCGGCTGGTGGACGAAGGGCACACGCTGGTCGTCGTCGAGCACAACCTCGACGTCATCCGCACCAGCGACTTCGTGCTCGACCTGGGACCGGGGGGCGGCCCGCGGGGTGGCACGCTGGTGGCCAGCGGCGGCCCCGACCGGATCGCACGGATTCCGGGCTCGGCGACGGGCGAGGCGCTGCGGGAAGACCGGGGCACGTGAGGGAGCGGCGGCTGCAGCCGCGCCTCGGTTGCCAAGCCCTCGTGGCATGAGAACTGGAGGTCTCTGAGCAGCGACGAAGACACGGCCCTCGCGCTAGCGGTCGAGCTCCCGCAGGCCCTCGGCGCCCAGGAAGCCCTGCGCGGCGCCGCTCTCCCCGATCTTCCACCCCGCGAACACGATGGCCCGGCGCAGCGCGGCCTCCTCGTCCAGCCCGCTCGCCACCCCGTGCAAGAACCCGGAGAACAGCGCGTCCCCGGCCCCGACCGTGTTCACGACGGGCCGCAGCGCGCGCGCCGGGAGGAGCACCGCCGCCTTCCCCC
The DNA here is from genome assembly GCA_964485035.1 of uncultured Myxococcaceae bacterium. Classification (GTDB taxonomy): domain Bacteria; phylum Myxococcota; class Myxococcia; order Myxococcales; family UBA5297; genus CAZAIE01. Next base: position 8,313 of record CAZAIE010000255.1, read on the forward strand.
GCCGCGCGAGCAGCGCCCCCTCGGCAC
>CAZAIE010000256.1:0-8335 GCA_964485035.1 uncultured Myxococcaceae bacterium
TGTGGCAGGGGGATGACGGGACGATTGCCCCGTCACCCCCTATGCCGATTGTGCCGCCCGCTTGACCCTCCCCGGCATGCGGGGCTTTGTTGGGGGCCATGTCCCACGCGATGACCAAGGGCGTGACCCTGCTCCACCTCCACGACTTCGTGGTCGAGCGGTTCGGGGAGGCCGGGCTCGCGAAGCTGAGGGCGGCGCTCCCGGAGCGCGTGGCGCGCCCGCTGGGGATGCCGAACGCCGCGGAGTGGTACCCGCTCACCGACTACGAGCAGGCGCTGCAGACCCTGACCGAGCTCTTCTACGAGGGGGACGCGTCGAAGGCGGCGGAGTTCGGCACCTACAACCTCGAGCACTCCATCCGCGGGGTGTACCGGGTCATCGTGTGGATGCTCTCGCCCGACGTGCTGCTGCAGAAGTCGGCGCGGCTGTGGGGGACGTTCCTGAACGAGGGAAAGCTGGAGACGGTGCTGACCTCGCCGGGCGTGATCAAGCTCAAGGTCACCGGCCTGCACCCTACCCACGCGAGCTGGTGCCACGGGCTGCGTGGCTCCTTCCTCGGCTCGCTGCAGGTGTGCGGCGCCAAGGACCCGCAGGTCGTGCACGACGCCTGCGTGATGCAGGGTGCGCCGGAGTGCACGTTCACCGCGACGTGGAGCAGCTGAGGGCGCTTTCCCAGGTCTCTCGGCGGGGCGGAACCCGGGAGCAGCGGCAACGACCACGCTTCGTCACCCGCGATGCAGCGACCACCCGTCACCAAGGAGCAGGACCATGGGCTTTTTCGACAAGGTGAAGCACTTCGCAGGCGGCCACGGGGTGAAGGTGCTGAACACCGAGATCGAGCGGCAGGACCCCGCGTCGGCCACGCTGCCCATCGGCGACACGGTGGTGAAGGGCAAGTTCAAGGTCACCGCCGAGAAGCCCTGCACCGTGCTCTCGATGGAGTGCACCTTCTGCATGGAGGTGAAGCACCCCGACGGCCGCGTCGAGGAGGTGGTGCTGGGCAAGGACGAGTTCCCCGAGCCGAACACCTCGCGCTCGGACGACATGGTGAAGTACCCCTACGAGCTGGCGCCGGGCGCCGAGGTCGAGGACTTCTTCATCATCTCCATGGAGTCCGACATCCCCACCGTCCTCAAGCAGCGCAACCTCTCGGCCGGGAGCGTCCGCTTCTACGTGAAGTCGATGGTGGACGTGAAGGGCTCGCCGTTCGATCCCGAGGGGATCAACGACGTGAAGGTCCTCGCGTAGTCGGCCGACCGTCGGGGCCGCGGCTTCAGCTCCCTACCCTCACCTCGACCATCCCGGGCTGGGGCTCGGTCGCGGTGATGGGGACGGGGAGGAAGCGGCCGAGGATCTCGATCTGCGTGCGCGCGTGCCGCGAGAGCGGCAGCGTGCGGAACGAGCCCCGGCCAGCGAGGGCCAAGGGGATGAGCAGCTGGTCGGCGAGGTGCTCGCCGACCGGCACGCCCGCCTCGAGGTACCGGCGGATCTCGACGATCACCCCGTCGGCGACCTTCTCCGACGGCACGCCCTTCTCCCCGAAGCCGGTGAAGACCTCGGTCACGTGCTCCGACTCGACCTCGGCGAGGAGCACGTTGCCCGGCCCGCGCGAACCCTCGACCACCTGGGCGGTGAGCTCCGTGCGCTCCCAGCCCAGGTGCTCGTGCAGCGCCTGCAGCTCGCGGGTGGCCACCGACTCCGGCAGGTGCGCCACCAGCGCCTTCGCCCGTCGCGCGCGCACCGGGCCCCGCTCCAGCAGGTCGAGGCCCGAGAGCGGCGCCGGGGCGATCTCCACCGTGAAGCGACCGCCTCCCGCTGGGTAGAAGCCGGGGCGGTCGAGCGTCGCCGAGAGCCGCGGCCCCATGCGCTGCAGGAGCGGCAAGAACGCCCGGGCCAGGAAGTCGAACGGCGGCGCCATGGGGTTGTGCGTCCCGCCCTCGAGCACGAGCGTCGAGGGCCCCGCCGCCGAGAGCAGCGCCGGGAGCACCGTCTGCAGCACCAGCGTCGCGCTCCCTGCGGTGCCCACGGAGAAGCTGTAGCGGCCGGGGGCGACCGTCCCCGGGGTGAAGGTGAGCGCGCTCGACCCCACGCTCGCGCCCTCCACGTGCGCCCGGCCGATGGCCGCCGCCGCCTCCACCGCGGTGAGGTGCTGGCGCATCAGCCCAGGGCGCGCGCGGCCCGCGCGGACCCGCTCGATGCGGAACGGTCGGCCGGTCACCAGCGAGAGGGCGAGCGCGGTGCGGACGATCTGCCCGCCGCCCTCGCCCTGGGCGCCGTCGATGACGATCATGGGGGACCTTCCTTCTTCTTCAGCCCAGCTTCGAGAGCGGTCGGGCCACGCGCTTGCCGTCCGCGAGCCGCTCCAGCACGACGCGGTCGCCGTCCAGGCGGACGACGCGCGCCTCGAAGGTCCCCCGCCCCTGCCGGTAGTGCACCTTCTGCCCCGGCTCGACGGAATTGGGAGCAGGGCGCCGCGGGACCTCGCGGAAGAGCGCCGCGGCCGCGCGCTCGAGCTGCGCGCGAGGAGGCCGGCCCGCCCGGTGCCGCTTCGGGAGCGCCCGACGCGCCTGCTCGAAGCGGTCCAGCAGGTCGCGGTAGCGCGCGAGCCTGCGGGCCAGCTCCTCGGCCACCAGCTCCTTCACCACCGCCTCGAAGTCGACCTCGTCCATGACCCACTCCTCGGTGGTGCGCCGGGCTACCAGCCCACGCGCTCGCCCAGGTAGTACGGCAGCATCTTCTTCCAGGTCGGCCAGTCGTGGGGGACGTCGTGGCCCCACAGGTCGAGGTTGTGGGGGATGCCCTTGCTCGCGAGCACCGCGGAGAAGCGGCGGCTCGCGTTGGGGACTTCCCACGCGCCCTGCCCGGTCAAGAGGTGGATCTGCGAGTGGTGGCGCAGCAGGTTCAGCGGCTCGCCGTCGGCGATGTTCGCCATGTACCACATGGGGTTGTTGAAATAGACGTTCTCGTCGCTGTAGCCGTCCAGCAGCCAGGAGAGGTCGTAGAAGCCGCTCATGGCGATGAGCACGTCGAACATGTCCGGGCGGCGGAAGAACTGGTTCGCCGCGTGGAACGCCCCGAAGCTCGCGCCCGAGACGCCGATGCGCGCCGTGGGGTTCTGGATCGACTCGCGGATGTAGGGCACCACCTCGCGCTCGATGTACCCGGAGAAGGCCGCCTGGCGGTTCGACCGCTCGTGCATCGGCACTTCCTTGTTCATCCAGGCGTGCGAGTTGATGCTGTTCACCGAGAACACCCGCACCCGCCCCGCCTCGATCAGCCCGCGGATGGAGTCGATGAGCCCGAAGCGCTCGTGCTCCAGGAAGTCGGCGTTGGCCGTGGGCAGCAGCAGCAGCGGATGCCCCCAGTGGCCGTACTGCACCAGCGGCATCTCCATGTTGGTGCGGTGGCTGTACCAGCTGCGGATCTCTCGGCGGAACAGGTCCATGTCGGGCCCCGGGGGAAGTGAGGTGCGCGCTTGTACCCCCGGAAGGCCCCGGGGTTCAAGGCCGGGTCGGGGCCGACTCCAGCCGTCGGTAGAGCGCCTCGTAGCTGCGAGCCGAGTGTTCCCAGCTGAAGTCCTGGGCCATTCCGTTCTCCACCAGCCTGCGCCAGGTCCCCTGGTCGGCGAAGGTCTGGCGTGCCTGGCGCACCGCCGCGATCAGCGCGTCGACCGTGGGCGGGTCGAAGCCGAAGCCGGTGGCCTGCGCGAGGTTCTTCCCGTCGTAGCCCACCACCGTGTCCGCGAGGCCGCCCACGCGCCGGACGATGGGCGGGGTCCCGTAGGCCAGCGCGTAGAGCTGCGCGAGGCCGCACGGCTCGAACCGCGAGGGCATGAGCAGCGCGTCCGCCCCCGCCTCGATGAGGTGGGCCAGCGCCTCGTCGAAGCCGACGTAGCCCCACGCGCGGTGCCGGTGTCCCTGCATCAGTGCCCGCAGCTCGCCCTCCAGCGCCGGCTCCCCCTCGCCCAGGACCACGAAGCGCACCCCCTCGGCGACGAGCGTCGGCGCGGCGGCGAAGAAGAGGTCGAAGCCCTTCTGCTCGGTGAGCCGCCCGATGAGCCCCACCACGAGCCCGGGGTCCTCGGTGTCCATCCCGGCCATGGTCAGCAGCGTCCGCCGGTCCTCCGCCTTCCCGGCGAGGTCCGCGGCCGAGTAGCGCTCGGGCAGGTACGGGTCCTGCGTCGGGTTCCACACCGCGCGGTCGATGCCGTTCACGATGCCCACCAGCGCGTCCCCGCGGGAGCAGAAGATGGGGTCCAGCCCGAAGCCGCCCTCGTGCGTCGCGAGCTCGCGGGCGAAGCCGGGCGAGACCGCGGTGATCGCGTCGGCCGCGAGCACCCCGCCCTTGAGCAGGTTCAACCGGCCGCGCCACTCGGTCTCCGGCTCGACGGCCTGTGGCAGCCCGAGCGCGAGGTACTCGCCGCGGTCGTAGGCTCCCTGGAAGGCCACGTTGTGCAGGGTGAGCACCGTCGCGGTCTGGGCGAAGTGAGGGTCGGTGGGGCGGTCCCAGGCCACGGCCATGGGGGCGAGCGCGGTGTGCCAGTCGTGGGCGTGGAGCACGTCGGGGACGAGTCGCAGCCGCCGCATCGCCTCCAGCGCGCCGCGCACGAACACCGCGAAGCGCCGCAGCCCGTCGTCCTCGCCCCGGGCGTCCGCGTGGTAGACCGCAGGCCGGTCGAAGTGGGGGTCGGAGGCCACGAAGTGCACCGGGACGTCGGTGCCCGGCAGCCGCCCGGTGTACAGGGCGATCTCGTGGGCCCGGTACCCCAGCTCGATGTGGAAGGGGTTGCCCTCGGGCGCCAGCGGCAGCCCCAGCCGCGTCGAGGCCTCCCGGGCCTGCCGGTGCAGCGGGGCGAACACCGTCACCTCGTGGCCCAGCGCGCGCAGCGCCGCAGGCAGCGCGCCCACCACGTCCCCGAGCCCGCCGGTCTTGGCGTAGGGCGAGACCTCTGCGGAGAGGTGGACCACGCGCAGGGGAGTCATGGCAGGGGCACCTCTACAGCGCCGGGGACGGGGGCACGATGCGACGAGGATACCCCGGCCCGGACGTGCGGAAGCTGGCCCGTCCGGATGGCTTGCCTGCAATACCCACGAACCTGGCCGCTCCCGTCTCCGTGCATCGATCGCTACGTCTCGGTGAGGGTGGGGCGGACGCTGGTCGTCGTCTGGACCCCCTGTGGTTCGTCAGAAGCTGCAGTACCAGTTGCTTGGGCAGGGTGGGGTGCAGAGCGGCACTGGCTTGCAGGCGCCATCTGCGGTGTCGCAGTACTGCTCCGCGCCGCAGGCTGGCGTACAGGTCTTGAGCGCGGCGCACTTCCCGACCCGGACGCCGCAGACCTCGGTCCCGTCCGTCTTGCACAAGGGGTCGCAGAGAGTGAGCGCCGCGCACGTCCCCGCCAGGGGGTCGCAGTACTCGGTGCCGTCCGTCTTGCATGCGGGAGAGCACAGCAGGATCGGCTTGCAGGAGGGGCGCGGTCTGCAGACGTCGTTGGTGCACTGCTGATCGGCCGTGCAACAAGCCGTCCCGCACTGCTGGGCCTCGGGGCACGCCGACACGCAGCTCCCGCTGGCGTTGCACATCATCGAGGCTGGGCAGGGGGTGCAGGCTCCTCCCTTGGCCCCGCACGCGTCCGCTGACGTACCAGTCTTGCAGGTGTCGCCCGCGCAGCAACCCTCGCAGTTCGTCCACGAGCACTTGGGCTCCGAGGCACCGCAAGCCACGAGGCAGGTCGCCACCACCACCAACATGTGCCGCAGGTGCATCGGATTCCTCCCAGGTTTGGATGTGTTGCCGGTGCCTCGGATGAGTGGCGCACAAGGACGAAGGCGGTCCGCCGCTCCGGACTAGCCCGCTCGAGGGGGGGCTAGGGCATGGTCCGAGGCACAGTCGATGGGAGGATACCCGAAGACACCGTATGCAAAGACAGCAGCGAGCTGGATGGAGTCGGTACCCAACGGCGGCCCGAGGAGACGATCCTTCTCGGGAGGTGCGCGGACGCGTTCATGGCCGGTCAGTTCATGCGCCAGTCGTCCGCGGTCTGCGGCGTTCCCTGGGGCGGGTCGGGGCCGGGGCGCGACCACCCGGCCGGCGAGCCTGGAAGAACCATGCACGCGCAGGCCGGTCCGGATACCGTGCACTCAATGCCCGCGAACCCGCCGGAAGCCCCCGCCTCCCTGTCGCGTCTCCGGGAGAGCGACCGCTTCGTCTCCGCGCGGGTGGGGCGCACCCTGGTGGTTGTCTGGACGCAGGTCCCCACTGTGCCCGCGGTGGACGAGGTCCTCGGCGAGTTCATCGAGGACGCGAAGGTGAGCCCCGGGGTCGGCTACCTGCTCGTCGCCCTGCCTCAGGAGCCAGTGCCGAACGAAGCGCAGCAGCACTCGGTCCACCTCGCCCGCACGCACGGCAAGCTCCTGGCGGCCCTCGCCGTCGTGGAGGGAGGGACCGGCTTCTTGAGCCGCATCAACCGCATCGCCCTGCGGGCCATCATGGCGACCGCCGGCGCCGCGGGGCAGGGGCCAGCCTCCACCGGGTTCTTCGCCACGGTCGAGGAGGCCGTGCCCTGGATGGCCAGGACCCTCCTCCACGCCGGTCAGCCCGCGGACGAGGCGGCGCTCGCCACGGCCACCGCCTGGCTGGTGCAGCGCGGCCGCGAGCAGATGGCTCGGCGCAAGGGGTAGCTCCCCGAGGACGCAGACGGCGAGGCTCTTGCGGAGCCCCGGCCGTCTTCTCTGCGCTCGCCGAGCTGGGGCGCGATGCCCAAGCCGCCCGCGTAGTGCTCTCGCCCACGAGTTCGTCGCTGCGTTGGCTCGGCTCTCACAGGTGCGCCGCCTCTCGACGGAGGGGCAGTCGGGAACGGCTCGAGCTCGATGAGGGCTGCTGAACCATCGGCGCATGGCCTCCAAGGCCGTCGAAGCCCGCCTCCACCAGCTCGAGCGAAAGCGTGTACGCAGGAGTCGGTGGCCCAAGCAGGCAACCGACGCTCGGCCTGGTGACTGCGTCCGCGTCTACCGCCGCCACTCGCGGGGCACCGAGGCCAGGGAGGCCAGCCGCTCCAGCTCGTGCTCCTCGGCCCGCAGCCCCGCGACCTCGGCCTCCGCCTCGGCGAGCGCCGCCTTGAGCTGCTCGAGGTCCCCCAGCGACGTCGGGGGCTCGTCCATCGAGCCGCTGAAGCCCTGGCGCCGGGCCAGCTCCCGCCGGGTCTGGTCCACGCGGCGCTCCGCACGCTCGAGCCGGTGGTGCAGCTCACCGAAGCGCTGCCGCCAGAGCTGCTCCTTCTCCTGCTGGGCCTGCTGCTCCTGCGCCTCCTCGCGCCGCGCCTGCGCGCTGGCCTCCTTCTGCAGGGTGGCCCGGGAGGCTGTCGCAAGCTCCCCCGCGCCGACGGCCGCACGCCCGCTGTGCCCGTCGCCCGCGGGTAGCTCGAGAACCCCGGGCGCTTCCAGATCCTCCGGGGCGCAGTCCGGGGCCGAGAGAGCGCCCTCCCCGGCCAGCAGCGCCCCCGCTCCTGGCTCGCTCGAGAGCCACTCGACGCGCGGCACCGCGCGCAGCTGTGGGGAGGCCTCACCGAGCGCTACGAGGGCCCCGAACGCGGCGCTCAGCTGGCAGCGGGCGCGGCCTTCCACGACCCACCGCAGGCGGACCGCGTTTCCCTCGGGCGGCGGTGGGGGGACCAGCAGCGCCGCACGGATCCCTCCGGGGGCTCGCGCCACGCCGGCGAGGTACGGCTGGTCGAGCCCGGCCAGGAAGGCGGCGCGCAGCCGGGCCTCGGGTTCCCGGGCGGCCTGGACGCGCCGGTTCCAGCCTGCGGCGTGGGTCCCGAGCGGCGGGACGACGGCCTCGATGGGCGCGGCGAGCGGTCCGTGGGCAAGGGCCTCCGGCAGCTCGACGGCGACTCCCACCACGCGGCCCCGGTGGAAGAGGGGCGTGCCGGGTCGAGGTTCGGCCCCGGTCAGTGCCATCAGTGGAATCCCGCAGCCCACGACCTCGGCGCTCGCCAGTCGGGCCGGCGCGAGCTGCGCAAGGATGGGCTCTGGGAGGTACTCCAGCGCTGTGTCGACGGCGAGCGCGGTCGAGTCGCCGTAGGGCAGCGCGGCGGGGGCCTCTGCCTCCACTCGCAGCGTCGCGAGCCCGAGGCGGGGGTAGAGGCGCTCGACCGTTGCCGGGACGCGCCGGCCGTCTGCGAACTGGAGCTGCAACGGCTGGTTCGCGGCGCACAGCGCCTGCGTCGGGACCAGCGCCCTGCGGTCCAGGACCAGGAAGCCGAAGCCCGTCGGCGCTGGGCAGCGCACCGCCACGCTGGCCTGTCGCGCGCGCTCCGCGAGGTCGCCCGGGTCGGCAG
>CAZAIE010000257.1:0-8317 GCA_964485035.1 uncultured Myxococcaceae bacterium
GGTACGGCGGTTGGACTCTCAGGGCTTGGGGGCCGGAGCGGCGGGCGCAGGGGGCCGTGGCGCCGGCGGCGCGCCCCGCTTCCACAGCCCCCCGGTGGAGAACGCCTGCCAGCCCCACTTCAGCCAGCGCAGCAGAGCGAGCGCGAGCCAGAGCGCCCAGGCCAGCATCGCGGCGCGGTAGACCAGCATCGGCACCGAGACCACGGTGCCCACCGGCATCAGGTCGGCGGTGCGGTCGACGAACCAGCGCAGGCTCGAGGCGGACGAGCCATTCCCGGTCACCTGCATCTCCGGCGCACCGAGCAGGCCCTGGTAGATGCTCGCGAAGATCACCCCCAGCGCGACCAGGGTCCAGCCGACCAGCGCGAGCTGGCGCAGGTCGAACCAGCCCGCCGACAGCTCCGGGCTGCGCTGCCGCCACCCGAGCACCAGCAGCCAGCCCACCACCAGCGCCGCGGCCGGCACCGGCACCTGCGAGAGCCCCAGCGCCAGGAGCACCCAGTGGAGCGTGTTCAGGGGCGCGAGCCTCACCCGCCCCAGCCCCACCGCCACGGCGAGCAGGACCAGGAGGAGGCTCCAGAAGAGCACCGCCGGCCCCATCCGCGGCCCGGTGAGGAACAGCACCCAGCGATCGCGCCCCAGGCTCACGCGCAGGTCGGCGTTGGCGCTGGGCGTCCCCAGGTCGACCCGCGGGGTTCGCCACAGCGTGGAGATGCCCTCCGGCTGCCGCCAGGAGATCGCCACCGACTGCGAGCCGGGGACCAGCGGGATGGCGACCTTCTCCCCGTCCTGGCGGATGGGCTGCTGGGCGCCGTTGATGGTCACGCCCTGCAGCACCGCGCCCGCAGGCAGCGTGAACGCGTGCTGGCCGCCGCGCGAGCTGCGCAGGTTCGCGGTGAGGGTCGCGTCGGTGGCGCGCAGCCCGGGAGACACCCGCAGCTCGCTCTGGTCGATGGTGAGGGTCTGCCCGCGCACGCCGGACGGCCGCCCCACCTCGAGGGTCACCGTCTCGCCGGGCCAGGGCCGCCACTCGGGCAGGCGGGCGCCGGTGTCGTCCTGCTGGTGCACCACCGGGATGCCGGCCATCTCCACGTGCCACACCGGGCTCACGTTGAGCCGCCACACCTCGACCCAGGGCAGCCCCGCGGGCGCCTTCAGCGCGATGGGCGAGCGCTGCTCCAGCGCGCTCGTCCAGACCATCTCCATGGCCTGGGGCCCGATGTTCACCAGCGCCTTGGCGCCCTGCACGCGCACCTCGGCGGTGGTCACCGACTCGCCAGGGAGGAGCGGCACCTCCAGCACCACCGCGGTCCCCGGCGGGGTGAGGCGGCGCACGCGCGTCTCCACGGTCCACTCCAGCCCCAGCACCAGCTCGCGCTCCACGCTCACGAACGGCGGCAGGCTCACCGGCGTGCCCGCCGAGGCCTCCTCCACGCGCGCCGCGCCCGCCTGCCGCGAGAGCTGCAGGTCGTCGTCGGCGAGGCCGTCCTCGTGCAGGCCGTCCAGCGTCCAGCCCTCGAGCTTCGCCTCCACCCGGTGGCTCTTCAGCGGCAGCGCGAGCTGCACCGTGTCGCGCGCCGGCAGCGGGCCGGCGAGCAGCACCACGTGCGCCCCGGGCTCCAGCGCCAGCAGCAGCAGCCCCTCCGGCGTCCGCCGCAGCGCGGAGGTCGGGCGGCCGTCCAGCAGCACCTGCTCGGGCACCCACTGCGCCGCGCTGCCCGGCAAGGGCACCGCGGTCCGCGCCGCCGCGTGGATCGAGAGCTCCATGCGCAGCGCCGAGGGCGTGGCCTCCAGGAACAGCCGCGGGCTCGAGGCGCACTGCGGCGCACAGTCGGGAGCCTCGAGCAGCCGCGTCTTGAGTTCCCCGAGGATCTCCGGAGGCGGCACCGGCTCCGCGGCCTCGACCACGCCCGGACTCCCCAGGAGCGTCGCGAGCAGCACCGTGACCGCCGCTGCCGCGGGCCCGCGCGGCCAGAGCCGGCCCTGGAGCCCGAGCGCGCGCAGCACCAGCGCGAGCAGCAGCGCCACCCGCACCAGCGCCAGGACGAGGTTGAGCCAGGGAGGCACGAGCCACAGCGACATCTGCTGCTTGCGCTGCACCGGCCCCGAGAAGCCCAGCGACACCTGCTGCCACTCCCACCGCGGAAGGCCCGGGCCCGTCTGCACCACCGCCGACTTGTCGTAGTCCTGCGGGTTGAAGGACTTCAGCTTGCTCATCCGCTGCTGGACGGCCTGCTGCTGGACCTGTGGCGGTGCGCGCGGCTCCCGGCGGAGGGCGTCGTACCCGCCCTCCTCGTCCTGCTCCTCGTTCTTGTTGCTCGCCCACCCCTTCTTCCCGCTCACCGAGGAGTCCGACCCAGCGGCGCTGCGCACGTACTGCGCCGCGTTCTGCTCGGAGTAGCTCGAGTAGTTCAGCACCCCACCCATGCTCTGCTCGCGCTCCAGCGCGGGGTAGAGCCCGTGGCGCACCTGCTTCACCGCGAAGGGAAGCGTGATCACCACGACCAGAACGGCCCAGGCGCCGAAGCGGCAGGCGCGCGCGAGCCAGCGGACCTTCCCGTCGGGCAAGAGCCGCGAGAGCGCCTCGAAGGCCAGCACGAAGATCCACACCACCTGCGGGGCGCCGGACTCGGGGAAGGTGAGCGCCATCGTCACCAGCGCCACCGCGCCCCACGCCCAGCCGAAGAGGCGGGCGAACGCCAGGGCCAGCACCAGCACCAGGAACAGCTCCAGGAGGCTCCACTCGTTCACCCAGGTCGAGCGCACCTCGTCCACCCCCGAGGCGTGGAACAGCCGCCAGCCGGGAGGCAGGTTCAGCGTCCCCGAGACCTGGTGGAAGTCCGCGTCCCAGGAGACCGCGGGGACGCGGCGCACGTCGCCCACGATCCGGCTGTCGGCCTCCAGCGCGAGCTGGGCCTGGCGCAGCTCCACGCCCGCTGGCGCGCCGTCGCGCAGCCGGGTGATGAACTGGTCCGACCCGCTGGCCACCACGCGCCCCAGCTCGGTGCCGGGCTGCATGTCCAGGCGCCAGGAGCGGTGCAGCGCCCCGGAGATGCGGTCGCTCGCCGTGTACCCCCTCCCGTCGAAGTCCAGCCACAGCGTGCGGTTGAGCGCGAGCTGGTCCGGGGCCGGGTCGGCGTCGCCGCGGCGTCGCTCGCTGAGCGCCATCGTCTCGGCGGGGCCCACCGCGTAGGCGGGCAGCCGCTTCCAGTCAGGAGGCAGGGTGGTCTGCTGCGGGTCGACGGCGTTCACCCCCTCGACCAGCACCTGGCGCAGCGAGGGCTTCGCCTCGAACACCCAGATCTCCTCGCCCTCGGCCCAGGGGCCCTCCGGCGCGGGGCGCGCGAGCCGGGTCACCGGCCCCTCGTGCCGCGCCACGAGCTCCACCCACGCCGTGCCCGCGCGGACCTGCACGCGCACCCGGCCGTCGGCCTCCACGCGGGCGGGCAGGCTGGAGTTGATGGCCATGGGCACGAAGCCCTCGGGGAGCGCCCGGCCCAGCAGCACCTCGCGGCTCTTCCCGGCCACCTGCAGCTCGACCCGCGTGGTGAGCAGCAGCGGGATCTCGTCGGCGATCCGGCGGTGCACCCGCAGCTCCAGGTGCTCGGCCTCGGCGCCGGGCGCGGCCTCCTTCTGCAGGAAGAGCTGCCCGCCGCCCTCGCGGTTGGGCTGGGCCACGGCCTTCCCACGCACGGTGAGCGAGAGCAGCGCCGTGTCCGCGGGCACCGCCAGCGACTCCGGCAGCGCGTCCCAGAGGAACTCGCCGGCGACGGAGTGCTCGCCCACCCCGAGCTCCACCGACGGCACCCCGCCGCGAGGGACCACCACCGCGTCGCGCCCGTCCACCTTCACCGCCTGCGGCCAGCGCTTCGCGTCACCGGGGAGCGCCACCCAGCCCTCGGCGTAGACCTGGAAGGACTGCGTGAAGCGCCCTCCCCGCGCGTCGAGCGCGAGCAGCAGGCGCCCCGACCACGCGCAGGTCCGCTCCTCGGCCCCGTGGACGAGCGGGCAGAGCGCCTCCTCCTGGCCGTGCAGGACCCAGCCGGTCCACGGCCGCAGCGGCTCGGGCAGCGCCTCCTTGGACGGCGGCCTGGCCACGGCGACCGAGCACAGGCTGAGGACCACGAGCATCGGCAACGTCGTTGAGGCGCGCATCGGTTGCTCCTGCGGCAGGCCGCCGCGGATCGATTCAGTCCTTCACCACCACGAAGAGGTACTCCCCTGCCCTCTCCGCCCCGCCGGAGACATAAGTGTCCAGCGCGAAGTACCAGGTCCCTGCGGTCAGCGACTGGACCAGCAGCTTGTCGTCCCGCGCCCGGCAGGCCCCGGCGGTGGGCTGGGCCTGGAGGAGATGCAGATCCACGTCCACACCGTTGCGGGCGAAGACCATCGCGCGGACGGTCGCTGGCGCAGCGAGGTCCAACCGGTAGTAGAGCTCGCGGCCACCCTCGTCCTGGGCGGCGCTGCAGCCGGTGTACTTGTCGATCAGCCTCTCGCCGCTGCGGCTGGTGTCGCGCAGGTCTCCGAAGGGCAGCGCACCGATCTCGAACGGGTCGGCGGCCGTCCCCGCGCCCTGCAGCCGAGGGGGCGACGGGTCCGGCGCCGCGCCTCCCGAGAGCACGCCGCGGACGCGGTGCAGCGTCTGCAACGTGAGCAGGTTCCGGCGGTTGAAGCCGTACTTGAGGGCCGCGTCGGTGAAGAAGCAGCCGCGCGCCGCACCTCCCGAGAGGTAGGTGGTCAGGTGCAGCCCGTCGGCTCCGATGCCGTGGTCGGAGAGCTGACGCAGCTCGCGCTCGAGGTCGAGGAAGGGCACGCCCCGCGCCTGGGCGATGGCCCGGACCACGGCGCTGTACCGGGGCACCCAGAGGTCCGCGGCCGCGTCGTCGTCGCGCGGGGACACCGAGGTGAGCAGCGGGACGATGCCCCGAGCGAGCAGCTGGTCGGTGATGTCCAGGATGTTGCCCTCGTACTTGAAGAGGTCCCTGGCCTGGATGTCGTTGGTCCCGAAGAGGACCACCGCGAGCTGGGGGGAGATGGCCGACACCTCCTTCTCCAGCGGCGAAGGGCTCCCGGCGATGGCCGACCAGGCGCTCCAGCCCACCGTCGCGGCCAGGCTGGTGCGGTTGTAGGGCGTGGTCCCCGCCGCGTCGCCACCCTTGAAGAAGGCCACCGTGGGCGCCAGCTCGTCGCGCCCGGCGAGGTCCACGTTCGCGCCCGCGAAGCAGTGCAGGAAGTTGGTGTTCACCGTGTTCGAGGCGCCCACCTTGGCGAAGACGTCCGGGGCGAGACCGGTGCCGCGCGCCACGACCGACCGCAGCCTCTCGGCGGTCTCGGGGCCGATGGGAGAGAGGGAACGGTCGGCCGGGTACTGGACGGCACCCGCGGCGCCCACGTCCGGACTGGCCGCGTCGGGCGGCGCGGCAGCAGCGTCCGACGGAGCGGCCCCGACGTCGGGGGCCTCGCCTGCGGCGTCGACCGTTCCGGCGTCGTCGGGTATGGCCGCGTCGACACTGGGGAGGGCGCCGGCGTCGGGAGGCACCGAGGCGGCGTCCGGGGTCGCGGCGTCGACCGGCGCGGTGACCCCCGAATCCTCGTCGAGGACGAGCACGCCCTCACCACAGCCTGCGAGCCCCACGAGTGCCAGCAGGCAGAGCGTTCGACGGATCACACGGAACCTCGTTGGCTGTGAGGGGCATCACTCCAGCTTCTCAGCCCAGAAAACTCAAGGTCCCCGCTGGCCTTCGCCCGGTGATCGGCACGATAGTTCGCAGCAGTTCGGTCGGGCCCAGGGGGGCCGGCCGCCGACCCCAGCACCGGAGGAAGAAATGTCCCACGCACCCTTCCGCGCACTCGCCGCAGCGCTCCTCGCCCTCGGGCTCGCGACCAGCCCCGGCTGCGGCTCGGACCCCGTCCCAGAGCCCGGCCCCGACGCCTCGGGAACCGGCAAGGCCGACGCCTGCGTCGCGTGCGGCACGGCCTGCTGCAAGGCCGACGAGACCTGCAACGCCGCCACCAACACCTGCGAGGCGGCCTGCGTGCCCCAGTGCGACGGACGCCAGTGCGGCGACGACGGCTGCGGCAAGACCTGCGGCACCTGCACCGACCCGCCGCTGTGCAGCCCCCAGGGCCAGTGCGTCTCCTGCCTGCCGGCCTGCGAGGGCAAGGAGTGCGGCGACGACGGCTGCGGCGGGGAGTGTGGCACCTGCACCTCGCCCAAGACCTGCAACGCGAGCTTCCTGTGCACCTGCACCCGCAAGTGCTCCGGCAAGGAGTGCGGCTCCGACGGCTGCGGCGGCAAGTGCGGCACCTGCGACCCGGGTGAGACCTGCACCTCCGGCAAGTGCGTGGCCTGCACGCCGAACTGCACCGGCAAGACCTGCGGAGACGACGGCTGCGGCGGCACCTGCGCTCCGGGCTGCCAGGCGCCCCAGACCTGCAACACCTCCGGCCAGTGCGTGGCCTGCACCCCGAACTGCGCCGGCAAGACCTGCGGGAACGACGGCTGCGGCGGCACCTGCGCCCCGGGCTGCAAGACCGGAGAGACCTGCACCACCTCCGGGCAGTGCCTCGGCTGCACCCCCAGCTGCACCGGCAAGAGCTGCGGCCCAGACGGCTGCGGCGGCACCTGCGCCCCCGGCTGCCAGGCGCCCCAGACCTGCAGCGCCACCGGTCAGTGTGTCTGCACCCCCAACTGCACCGGCAAGACCTGCGGCCCAGACGGCTGCGGCGGCACCTGCGCCCCCGGCTGTCAGGCGGGCCAGACCTGCAGCGCCTCCGGCCAGTGCGTCTGCGTCCCCAGTTGCGCCGGGAGGACCTGCGGCCCCGACGGCTGCGGCGGCACCTGCGCTCCGGGTTGCACCGCGCCGGCCACCTGCTCCGCGGCGGGCACCTGCGTCGTGGCGCTCCCCTCGGCGCCCACCAACCTGAACGCAGCGGCCCAGAGCGCCTCGGTGATCGTGCTGGGGTGGACCGACACGTCGACCACCGAGAGCGGCTTCAAGGTGGAGCGAGCCACCGCGGCCAGCGGCCCCTTCGCGCAGGTCGGGACCACTGGGGCGAACGTGGCCACGTACTCCGCCACCGGGCTCGCCGCCAGCACCACCTACTACTTCCGCGTCCGGGCCACGAACTCCGGGGGCGACTCGGCCTACTCCAACTCCGCCAGCGCCAAGACGCTGGGCACCGTCCCGGCGGCGCCCACCAACCTCGCGGCCACCAGCGGTGGAGTCTCCAGCATCAGCCTCACCTGGAGCGACGTGTCGACCAACGAGACCAGCTTCAGGATCGAGCGCGCCGCAGCCTCGACCGGCCCCTTCGCCCAGGTCGCGGTGACCGGGGCCAACGTGACCAGCTACACCAACACCGGCCTCGCGGCCTCGACGACCTACTACTACCGGGTCATCGCCGCCAACGCGCTGGGCGACTCTCCCGCGTCCAACGTCGCCAGCGCCCGGACCCAGACCCCCACCTGCACCGCCACCCTGACCGCACCCGCGACCAACACCACCGGGTCCTACGCCGTGAGCTGGACCGTGAACGGCTCCCTGTGCAGCACCAACAGGCGACTGCAGGAGGACACCACCCCGGCGTTCGCGAACCCCACCACGGTGGTGCCCACCGGAACCTCCCGCATCTACACGGGCAAGCCCACCGGGACCTACTGCTACCGCGTCGACCCGGGCGGCGGGGTCTGGAGCAACACCGCCTGCGTCAACGTCGACCGCAGCGTCAGCGTCGGAACCCTGCGCATCGTGAACTCGACCCACTACTGGATGATCCGCGCGCGGGTGAACGGCGTGGAGCGGCTCAGCTACCCCTACGTCCTCGACGTGGGCAGGTCGCAGGACTACCTCTTCCCTCCCGGGAGCGTGCCCTACGTCCTGGAGGTGGGGACCTACGACTCGTCGAACCGGCCGCAGCCCTGGTTCAACCTGCAGGGGACGGCGAGCGTGATCGCCGGGCAGACCACCACCGTGACCTTCGCCAACCCCACCATCGGCGACCTGCTCTCGAACTTCTCCAACTACCGGGACTGGTCGGGCTACTACTTCGACGCCGCGAACAACTACCGCACCGCGCGCTACCGCTTCTTCCGCAACGGGACCTTCGCCTTCTTCGACAATGGCGTGCAGACCAACTCCGGCACGGTGACGCTCACCTCCTGGCCCGACTACGCCACCATCGTCGGCTTCAAGGAGTGCAGCACCTGCGCGACCATCAACCTGGGCTATCCCTTCGGGAGCTTCCAGTACCGCAACGGGCCGGCCAGCTGGCCGATCATCGAGTACACCGCGCAGTAGCCGACGCGCTCGGAGGT
>CAZAIE010000258.1:0-8311 GCA_964485035.1 uncultured Myxococcaceae bacterium
GCCCATGCGCACGTGCTCGACCCGGTAGACCGCGCCCATCCCGCCCTCGCCGAGCTTCTCCTGGATGCGGTAGCGGCGGTCGATGATCGCGCCTGGAACCGGGCCGGTCTGCAGCGTCTCGGGCGGCAGGGGGCCCGGGCGCGAGGTGCCGGCGAGGGTGTCGTTGGTGGCGCCCAGGCCGCGCAGGTCGTCGCCGCAGGCGGGGCAGCGGCTGGGGGCGCCGTCGAGCGTGTTGCGGCAGCTCGGGCAGACCAGCTTCTCCGGGGGGCTCTGGGGCGCGGCCATCGCTCGTCGGGTCTCCGGCCTTCCGTGTCACCTAGGGGGCTGCGGGCTCACGCGACGGCCCCAAGGTATGCCAACCGGAGCAGGGGCTTCAATGCCACCTCCTGGCATGCACGTGTTCTTGCCCTGCCTCCGGGGCGCGTGGAAGAATGCGCGCCCTCCCGACGTTCCCCCCCAAGGAGCAGCCGACAATGAAGCTCTCGGTCGTCGTCCCGGTCTACAACGAGCGCGCCACGCTCAAGGAACTGCTGCGCCGGGTCGTCGCGGTGGACGTCCCCAAGGAGTTGGTGCTGGTCGACGACTGCTCGAAGGACGGCAGCCGAGAGATCCTCCAGGAGTTCGCGGAGAAGGGGCTCGCGGTGCTGGAGAACGCGCAGCCCAAGAACCTCAACGAGATCCGCGTGGTGTTCCAGCCGCAGAACCGGGGCAAGGGCGCGGCGCTGCGGCGCGGGTTCGCCGAGGCCACCGGCGACGTCATCGTGGTCCAGGACGCCGACCTCGAGTACGACCCCGAGGACTACCACACGCTGCTCAAGCCCATCCTCGATGGCGACGCCGACGTGGTCTTCGGCAGCCGCTTCATCGGCACCCCGCGGCGGGTCCTGTACTTCTGGCACTCGCTGATGAACCAGGGGCTGACGCTGGCCTCGAACATCTTCACCGACCTGAACCTCACCGACATGGAGACCTGCTACAAGGTCTTCCGCACCGAGTGCATCCGCGCCATCGACTTGGAGGAGGACCGCTTCGGGTTCGAGCCCGAGGTCACCGCCAAGCTCGCCAAGAAGGGCTTCCGGATCTACGAGGTGCCGGTCAGCTACCACGGCCGCACCTACGCCGAGGGCAAGAAGATCGGCTGGAAGGACGGCGTGCGCGCGGTCTACGCCATCGTGAAGTACGGCATGCGCCGCGGTTAGCGGGCAGGTCCAACTCCTCGGAATCCTTGCGATACCTTCACCGGATGGGATAAAGCCACCGCCATGTTCAACTGGCTGCACTCGATCTTCTCTCGCGACCTGGCCATCGACCTCGGCACCGCGAATACCCTCATCTACATCCGCGGGGTCGGCATCGTCGCCAACGAGCCGTCGGTGGTCGCCGTGCTGCAGGACGCCAAGGGCGGCAAGCGGGTGCTGGCGGTGGGCAAGGAGGCCAAGGAGATGCTCGGCCGCACGCCGGGCAACATCATGGCCATCCGCCCGATGAAGGACGGGGTCATCGCGGACTTCGAGATCACCGCGGCGATGCTGCGGTACTTCATCCAGACCGCGCACAACCGCAAGGCGCTGGTGAAGCCGCGCATCATCATCGGCATCCCCTCGAACATCACCGAGGTCGAGAAGCGCGCGGTGCGCGAGGCAGCCGAGAACGCGGGCAGCCGCGAGGTCTACCTCATCGAGGAGCCCATGGCCGCGGCCATCGGCGCCGGCCTGCCCATCACCGAGCCCTCGGGCAACATGATCGTCGACATCGGCGGCGGGACGACGGACGTCGCGGTCATCTCGCTCTCGGGCATCGTCTTCAGCAAGTCGGTCCGCATCGGCGGCGACAAGATGGACGAGTCGGTCATCCAGCACGTGAAGCGCAAGTACAACCTCCTCATCGGCGAGCGCACGGCCGAGCTCATCAAGATGGGCATCGGCACCGCGTACCCGACCGAGGAGGTGATGACCATGGAGATCAAGGGCCGCGACCTCGTGGCCGGTGTGCCCCGCACGCTCACCGTCTCCTCCGACGAGATCCGCGACGCGCTCGCCGAGCCGGTGAACGGCATCGTCGAGGCCGTGAAGATCACGCTGGAGCGCACGCCCCCCGAGCTCGCCGGCGACATCGCCGACCGCGGCATCGTCCTCGCGGGCGGCGGCGCGCTGCTGAAGAACCTGGACACCCTGCTGCGCGAGGAGACCGGCCTGCCGGTGTTCCTGGCCGAGGACCCGCTCTCGGCGGTCGTCATCGGGGCCGGCAAGGCGCTCGAGGAGATCGACATCCTCAAGCAGGTCTGCCAGCAGACTTGAGCGGCCGTCCGCGGCAGCGACTCCCCCCCCAGACTTCAGGCTTCGACTGTCGCTGCGCGACAGGCTGGCCACCTCCTGTCCAGTCCTCAACACTGGGGCCGGTTGGACCCCGAGGTCTGCGCTGACTCTGGCCCCAGCCAGAGAAGGCTAGAAAAACCGGGCACCTCGAAAGGGTGAGGTCAGGCGCACGGCTTGCAAAAGGCCGGTCCGGCGTCCTGGTCATTGGGGTGGGCGCCCGGAGCAGAGCGATGACCTCCAGTCGGAGCAAGGACGGCAAACCTGCTCGTCCCAAGGGTCGTGCGAAGTCCTCGGAGGGCTCCCAAACGGAGTCCGAGCCGCTTGAGCCGCTGCTCGACGAGGTCGCCTCGGCCCTAGTGCTGGTGGACCTCGCCGACGACGCCAGTCTCGTTGAGCTCGTCTCGTTGCTCGAGCGGGCCGTGAAGGCGGGGGGGGAGCCCTACCGCAGCGAACTCTCCTCGTGCCGCGACATGGCGGCCGAACTCCAGCGCAAGCTCGCCGCCGAACCCCAGGTCCAGCTCGAGCGGTTGGGCACGCGGCTCAGCGACCTGCAGAACCTGGTGCGGCGGGGCGCCACCGTAGCCCCCTCGCAGAGCCCCGCTGCCGCTGCTCCCGCTCCGTCCTCCCCCACCGGCAACTCCCCGGACTGGGTGGACGACGAGCTGATGAAGGAGTTCGCCTCGAACCAGCGCAGCTCACTCGAGGAGCTGGAGAGCGAGCTGCTTGCCGTCGAGAAGGGCCTGGTGAACGCCGTCAGCACCGTGCGCCGTCGGGTGCACGGCCTCAAGGGAGAGGCTGGAGTCGTCGGCCTCGACGCGCTCGCGGACGTCTATCACGCCATCGAGGACGTCCTCGCGGCGCCCAAGCCCTCGGCCCACGTCAGCGCCCTCCTCAATGCGCGCGACTGGCTGGTGAAGGCGGTCGAGACCTACGCACAGCGCGGCGTGCCCGAGGTTCCCGCGGAAGAGGTGGCACGCGAGCTGCGCAGCGGCGCCCAGGTCGAGGCGCAGGCGAGGCCGGAAGGGCCCGCGTCCATGGTGTTGAACCCGGCCCCTGCGGCCGCCACGGCTGCTGCGGTTCCCCTTCCCCCGGTCGCGCCACAAGCTCCAGCACCCGAGCTGGAGCCTGCGTCTTCCCCTGTCGCCACCGAGTCTGCTCCGGCCACCCCGGCCCCGATGCCCGAAGGAGACGGCAAGGTCGCCCGGGACGCGGACACCGTCTCGCTCTTCTCCGACTTCCTCCACGAGTCCGAGGACGGCATCGCCAAGGTCGACCAGATCCTCATCGACGCGGAGAAGGAGCCTCCCGACGTCGAGACGGTCAACGTCCTCTTCCGCGTCTTCCACTCCATCAAGGGCGTCTCCAGCTTCCTCGAGTGCCGGGACGTGACCGAGGTGGCCCACGCCACCGAGACCCTCCTCAACCAGATCCGCAAGGGGGGGCTCGACCTGCGCGGTGGCACGCTGGACCTCATCTTCAACGCCACCGAGGCGATGCGGACGATGCTCGGCAACGTCCGCGGCGCGGTGGAGAAGGGTGAGGTCATCCCTCGCGCGGATCTGGGCGCTCTCCTCGACGAGCTCCGCGATGCCGCGGCCGGCCGACCGGTAGCCCCCGAGCCGGTCCCCGTGGCCGGTCCCAACGAGAAGCTCGGCGAGATCCTCACCAAGCCCCCCATCGGCGTGCCCCAGCAGGTGATCCAGGCGGCGCTCGACAAACAGCAGGAGACGGGGCGCAAGCTGGGCGAGGAACTCCTGGCGCAGGGCGTGGTCCAGCCCAAGGACGTGGCCCACGCGCTGCGCGCCCAGGCCGGCCAGGCCACGAAGATCCAGGAGACCATCAAGATCGACATCGGCCGCGTCGACCAGCTCGTGGAGATCATCGGCGAGCTGGTGGTCGTCGAGTCCATGGTGGTGAACGCCCCCGAGATCGCCGCGCTCACCTCGCCGCGCATCCGCAACTTCCTCAACCAGCTCAACAAGATCACCCGCGACGCGCAGGACATCGGCATGCGCATGCGCATGGTCCCGGTGCGCGGCGTCTTCCAGAAGATGGCCCGCATGGTCCGCGACCTCTCCCACAAGAGCGGCAAGGCGGTGCGTATCGAGCTCTCGGGCGAGGGCGCAGAGATGGACCGCAGCATGGTCGAGCAGGTCGCCGACCCCCTGGTCCATATGATCCGCAACGCCGTCGACCACGGCATCGAGGGCACGCCCGAGGACCGGCTCCGCGCCGGCAAGGACCGCACCGGCACCGTCCGCCTGGGCGCGTACCACGAGGGCGATCACATCGTCATCTCCATCGCCGACGACGGCCGCGGCCTCGACCGCGACGCCATCCTGCGCAAGGCCCAGGCCCAGGGGCTGGTGCGCGAGGGCGAGTCGCTGAGCGACTCCGAGATCCACCAGATGATCTTCCTGCCAGGGTTCTCCACCGCCAAGCAGGTCACCGAGATCTCCGGGCGCGGCGTGGGCATGGACGTGGTGAAGCGCAACGTGGAAGCCATGCGCGGGCGCATCGCCATCGAGACGGTGCTGGGGAAGGGCACCACCTTCAGGCTGCTGCTGCCGCTCACCCTGGCCATCATCGACGGGATGCTCGTCCGCTGCGGCGAGGAGCGCTACATCATCCCCACGCTCTCGATCATCGAGTCGATGCAGCCCACCCGCGACATGCTGGTGGCCTTCGCCAGCAAGGGCGAGTGCATCAACGTGCGCGACGAGATCCTCCCGCTGATGCGGCTGGACCGGCTCTTCGGCATCTCCGGGGCCATCGCCGACCCCACCGAGGGGCTGGTGGTCATCCTCGAGGCCATGGGGAAGAAGGCCGCGCTGCTGGTGGACCAGGTCGTCAGCCAGCAGAAGGTGGTGATCAAGTCGATGGGCAGCGGGATGCAGCACGTCGAGTGCGTGAGCGGCGCGGCGATCCTCTCGGACGGGACCGTGGGGCTCATCCTGAACGCCGAGCAGCTCGTCTACTCGGAGGACCGGGGCCGCCAGCGGGGCACCGCCGCGGCGTGAGCCGGGGAGGCGAGGGGATGCACGAGGCAGGGATGGACCGATCACTCTTCCGCCAGTTCTCGGAGCTCGCCTTCCGCCAGGCGGGCATCGTGCTCAAGGACGGCAAGGAGTCGCTGCTCACCTCGCGCATCGCGAAGCGGCAGCGCGCGCTCGGCCTCTCCTCCGCCCGCGAGTACCTGGCCTACCTCGAGGCGGACGCCAGCGGCGAGGAGCTGGTCTCGTTCCTCGACGTGATCACCACCAACTTCACGCACTTCATGCGCGAGTCGGAGCACTTCGACCACCTCGGCCGCGAGGTGAAGGCCTGGGCCGCCGCGGGCCAGCGCCGCATGCGCTTCTGGTCGGCCGCGTCCTCCTCGGGCGAGGAGCCGTACTCCATGGCGCTGACCATCCTCGAGGCGCTGGGAGGCGCCCCGGTGGACGTGAAGATCCTGGCGACGGACCTCTCCACGGTGGTGCTGGCCAAGGCGCGCGAGGGCGTCTACGAGCCCCGCGCGCTGGAGCCGCTGCCCAAGGCGGTGGTGCTGCGCCACTTCGACAAGGTCGAGGTGGACGGCGAGCTGCGGCTGCAGGCCAACGCCCGGCTGCGCAACCTGGTGGTCTTCAAGCGGCTCAACCTCTCCACCCCGCCGTTCCCCATGCAGGGGCCGCTCGACGCGGTCTTCTGCCGCAACGTGATGATCTACTTCGGCACCGACGTCCGGCAGCGGCTGGTGGCCGAGGCCGAGCGCCTGCTCAAGCCCGGGGGCTTCCTCGCCATCGGCCACGCGGAGACCCTGACCGGTCTGCGCAGCCAGCTCAAGTCCGTCCGTCCGTCCGTCTACGCGAGGCCAGGCCCATGAAGAGCCTCGTCGTGGACATCTCCGACCTGCAGGTCACCCCGGATCCGGACACGGAGATCGTCACCTACGCCCTGGGCTCGTGCATCGGGCTGACGCTGTGGGACCCCAAGCGCCGCGCCGGGGGCCTCTTGCACTACCTGCTCCCGCTCTCTACGGCGTCCCCGGACAAGGCCCAGGAGCGCCCGGCCATGTTCGCCGACCAGGGCATCCCCCTGCTCTTCGAGAGGATGTACGCGCTGGGCAGCACCAAGCGCGACCTGGTGGTCACCGTCTCCGGCGGGGCGTGCATCAACGGCGACCAGAACGTCTTCAACATCGGCAAGCGCAACTACTCCACGCTCCGGAAGATCTTCTGGAAGAACGACGTGCTCATCTCCGCCGAGGACGTGGGCGGCGCGGTCTCGCGCACCGTGCGCCTGGACGTGGGCACGGGGACGGTGACGCTGCGCGTCCAGGGAGAGGAGCGGGTCCTCTGGTCCCCGTCGGCGTCCGGCACCCAGGCACCGGAGAAAAGGCCATGAGCTACAACGTCCTCATCGTCGATGACTCGAAGATCGTCCGCAGCGTGGTGCGCAAGTCGATCTCCATGGCCGGCCTGCAGCTCGGCGAGGTCTTCGAGGCCAGCAACGGCCTCGAGGCGCTGAAGGTGCTGTCGGAGAAGTGGGTGGACATCGTCTTCTCCGACCTGAACATGCCGGAGATGGGCGGCCGCGAGCTGGTGGAGCGCATGGCCGCGGACAACCTCCTCTACAGCATCCCCGTGGTGGTGGTGACCTCCGAGCAGAGCAGCGCGCTGGCCGAGGAGCTCACGCGCATGGGCATCCGCGCGTACATCCGCAAGCCCTGCCGGCCGGAGAACTTCCGCGACGTCGTCGAACAGATCCTCGGGCCGGGAGGCAGCAAGCCATGACCTGCACGCCAGAGACGCTGGCGGGCGCCGCCGCCAAGGTGTTGGAGGAGGCCGCCTTCATGTTCGCCGAGCCGGTCCCGGTGCCGGCCCCGGCCGATCCCGAGCTCAGCGCCCAGCTGACCCTCGGTCCGCCCCTCGGAGGCTGGGTGCGCATCGAGTCGCCGCGCGCGTTCGCCGCGGTGGTGGCCGCGAACCTGCTCGGCTGCGACGTCGGCGACCCCGAGGCGGAGGCGAAGGCCTCGGACGGGCTGGGCGAGCTGCTCAACATCGTCGCGGGGGTCCTCACCCACGAGCTGCTGCAGGGGCAGCCCTGCCGCCTCGGGGCTCCGCAGATCGGCCAGGCGCGGCCGGGCCCCGAGGGCGTGGTCCAGGTGGTGCTGCGCACCGAGGACGAGCACCTGGTGGTGCTCTCGGCACGGCTGGGCGCCGGGGCATGAGGCAGGGCGACCCCCCGGGCGCCGACTTCGGGGCGCTGCGGCAGCTGCGCGCGCCGAGCGACCGGGTCCAGGTCGGCTTCGGCCACGTGCTCGTCTCCGGCCCGCCGCTGGCGCTGGCGGCGGTGGTCACCTCCACCGTGGCGGTCACGCTGTACGACCCGCACTCCGCGCGAGGGGGCATGTGCCACTTCCTGCAGCCGCGCGTGCCGCCCGGAGCGCCCGCGACGCCGGTCTTCGCCGCGCCGGCCCTCGCTGCGCTGCTCCGCGCCTTCTCCGACGCCGCGCCCGAGCGCCTCTCGGCGGGTGTCTACGGAGGGGCGTGTCCGCGCTGGGCCTCGCTGGAGCAGGCGGAGACCGCGCGCGAGAACGTGCGGGCCGCTCGCGAGCTCCTGGGCCGGCGCGGCGTCGCCATCGCGGACGAGGACGTCGGGGGCGAGCGCGGACGGCGGGTGGGCTACCTCACCAGCACCAACGAGGTGGCGGTGCTCAAGACCGACGCGGTCCGGCAGGGTGACTGGTTCCCGGCGCTGCCGGGCGGGAGGCGCGCATGATCCGCGTGCTGGTCGTGGACGACTCCGCCATCGTCCGGCAGATCTTCGAGCGGGAGCTGGCCAAGGACCCCGAGATCAAGGTCATCGGCACGGCCCCCGACCCCTTCGTGGCGCGCGACATGATCGTGGCCGACCCGCCCGACGTGGTGACCCTGGACATCGAGATGCCGCGCATGGACGGGGTGAGCTTCCTGCGCCGGCTGATGCACTACAAGCCGCTGCCGGTGGTCATCGTC
>CAZAIE010000259.1:0-8308 GCA_964485035.1 uncultured Myxococcaceae bacterium
GCGTTCGACGAGGGCACGACGGTCCTCTTCGGCAACAAGGCGAGCCCTGCCATCACCCGCGTGGACGACGGGAAGCTGAAGGCCCTGGTGCCGCCCGGCGACGCCGCGGGACCGGTGGACGTGCGGGTCTTCAACAAGAACGGCATCGGGGAGATCCGCCGCGGGTACACCTACTTCCCCAAGCCGCGGATCGACCGGCTCGAGCCTCCGTACGGACCGCTCTCGGGCGGGACGACGCGGCTGGTCGGTGCGACGCTGAAGGGAGCGACCTCCGTCCGCTTCGGGGGCGCGGAGGCGCTCTTCGTGCCGCTCGACGAGGGGACGCTGGAGGTCACGGTGCCGTCGGCCATCGTCGCGGGCCGCGTGGACGTGATCGTGGAGACGCCGCTGGGGAACGCGCTGCGACCGGGCGGCTACGTCTACTTCGATCCTGCTGCGACGGGGCTCTCGCTCGCGGGCATCTGGCCGACGCACGGGCCGCGTGCGGGCGGCGACGCGGTGACGGTGGTGGGCAGCGGCTTCGACGACGCGACGGTCTTCTCCATCGACGGTGTTGAAGCAGCTCGAGTCGGGCCCGCGGCGCCGAACGTGGTCACGCTGACCGTCCCCACCGGGACGAGCGCGAACCGCTGGGTGGACGTGAAGGCGACAGGCGGCATCGAGGTCACGCTTCCCAACGGCTACCACTACAACCTCGGGCTCCAATCGCTCGCGCCGACGTCTGGAACCGGGCAGGGCGGCACCGTGGTGATGCTCACCGGCGAGGGCTTCACCGATGGCCTCGACGTCCGCTTCGGGGCGCTCGCGGGATCCGCGGTCACGGTGACGGCAGCCACCACGATCGCGGTGACGACGCCAGTCGGCGCTGGGATGGTCGACGTCCGCGTGCGCGATCCCGCGGACTTCGAGAACGAGGCGGTGCTGCCGGGTGGCTTCCGCTTCGACGAGGCGCTGAGCGTCGGGCGCGTGAGCCCGGACACGGGCGCCATCGCGGGCGGGACGTACGTGAGCGTCCTGGGCACCGGCTTCGCCGAGGGCACCGCGGTGCTCTTCGGGGCGTCGACCTTGAAGGACCTCAAGGTCGTGGACTCGCACACCATCGTGGGGCGGACACCGCCCGCGAACGTGGGCGCGGTGGACCTCACCGTGAAGCGCGCGGGGCGTGAGGACGTCGCGCCCAGCGCGTTCAGCTACTTCGACCCCACCAACGGCGGCGGCGGCAGCTCGGGTGGACCGCTCGATGGCACGCTGAACGTGACTGTTCTCGAGAATGGGCTGCGCTACGGGCAACCGCTCGCTGGCGCCACGGTGATGCTCGGCGCGGATCCCACCACGGTGTTCCAGGGCAAGACGGACCGGCGCGGACAGATCACCTTCAGCGACCCTTCGCTGGTCAAGGCGCAGATGGTGACGGCCTTCAAGGACGGCTACCAGACGCTCACGGTCGCCGCCCAGGAGTCGCAGAACGTCACTGTGTTCCTCGGTTCGACTCAGAC
Source organism: uncultured Myxococcaceae bacterium (assembly GCA_964485035.1). Lineage (GTDB taxonomy): Bacteria > Myxococcota > Myxococcia > Myxococcales > UBA5297 > CAZAIE01. The sequence continues at coordinate 1,497 of CAZAIE010000259.1, forward strand.
GACCACCAACCCTCCCGACGTCACGGGGCCCTCCGCCAGCGGGAACCCGGCCTTCGTCAGCGGCCACGTCTCGGGCTTCAAGCTCCCGCGCCCCCTCGCGAGCCACGAGACCGAGCACGCCGAGGTCTGGGTGGTCTCGCAGTCGGTGTACTCGACCCCGCCGTTCCGCTCGCAGACGACCCCCGAATCCCGCGACGCCCGGGGTGAGCGGTGGAAGGTGACTGCTGATGGCGGGGCCTACACGGTGATGACCAACTCGGGCCTGTGCGCGCTCTATGCCGTCTACGGCATCTACGACCGGAACACCGAGGTCTTCACCCCCGTGCTCATGGGCATCCGCCGGGGCATCAACGCCGACCAGGCCCGCCCGGCGGTGAACCAGAAGATCGTCCTCGACATCCACCTCGACCAGACCATCCCGGTGCGACTGGAGCCGCCGGTCCTCCTGCCGGGCAAGGAGGAGCTGGCGCCGACCACGGTGTACGCCTGGCTCGGGGTCGGTGCCGAGGGCGTGGTTCCGGTGGGACGCGTGGCGATGACCTCCGCCGAAGGTCAGCTGGTGCGCCTGCCGCGCGTGGACGGAGACGCGCTGCTCTTCGCCGCGCAGGCCCGGGCTGCCGTCGAAGGGCCATTGAGCACCACCTTCCGCAAGCAACTCGGAGACCTCTCCAAGGGGGTCTCCATCGGCCCGATGCTGGGGCTCGCCCGGGTGACCGAGCCAGCCTCGACCGGACCGTTCACCGGGCGCCTCGCCTGGGAGCTGCAGGCGACCCCGGATGCAGACCTGACGCGGCTCGACCTCGCGCGGCTCTCGCCGTTCACGGGCTACACCACCTTCTGGAGCGTGGTGCTCCCGGGGTCGGAGCGCGCCGTGCAGATGCCGGCGAACCTCTACGCCAAGCTCCTCTCGGACTCGACGGAGAACGACCAGATCTACGTCGGGCTCACGTTCTCCCGCGCCGCGCGCTTCGACTACGCCTACTGGAGCTACGGTTCCTTCTCCCAGGATGGCTGGACGAGCTGGACCCAGCTCAGCCAGAGCTTCCCGCTGTTCGAGGCCAAGCCCGATCCATGAAGACCCTCTGCTCCCACCCGCTGCTCCTGGCGCTGGTCGCCCTCTGTGCCTGCACCGACAGGACCACGCGCGCCGGCTGCCAGGAGGACGCGGACTGCGGCGACCCCGCGGCGTTCCGCTGTGACCTCGAGACCGCCGAGTGCCGGTGCCGGACCAACGCCGCCTGCAAGGAGGGCGAGTTCTGCAACGCGCAGGGCTACTGCCAGGTCCACGTGCTCTGCTACGAGACCCGCGACTGCCCGACCGGATTCTTCTGCGACGTGGCGACCAGCACCTGCCTCGCCGAGGGCCGCTGCACCTCCGACCTGCACTGCAAGGCCGGCGAACTCTGCGACCTGGCCACGCTGACGTGCAAGGCCGGGTGCCGCGTCCACGGGGACTGCCGTCTGCGAGAGGTCTGTCTCTGTCCCGGCGGCGCCGGCACCGCGGAGGCTCTCTGCGGCTGTGAGGGCAAGACCGAGGCCGAGCGCGCCAAGTGCCCCGTGGGCCGCTGCAGCGCCGAGGCGTGCGTCGGCGACAACTACTGCGGCTGGGGCGAGGTCTGCCGGGTCCCCGAGGCGGGCGGTCTCGCGCAGTGCCGCACCGACTACGACCAGGCGCTGCGTCCGTACTGCTCCAACTGCGTCTACGAGCCCGGCCAGGACAGCTGCGGCAAGGGCGCGAACTTCTGCCTCTACAGCACGTACACCGGGACCACCTACTGCGGCGTGGACTGCAGCTCGGGGCAGGCGTGCCCGAACGGCTACGACTGCCGGGACGTGATCGTGGTGTGGACGCGCACGCGCTGCACCACCCAGGACGAGTGCATGACCCCGGACCACCGCTCGAACCTGACCTGCGAGAAGGACGAGGACTGCCCCAACCACGGTCTCTGCGGCCACGAGCCGGGAAACCCCTTCGGGTTCTGCTACGGCCGCTGCACGTTCCACGAGGGAGCCAAGCAGAGCTTCTGTGCGTGTGTCGCCGACAAAGACTGCGCCCAGGACACCTGCCAGGTCGAGTCGCGCACCTGCTCGATCAGCAAGCGCACCTGCGACCCCTCGGGGAGCGGGTGCCGGGAGATCCACTGCGTGGACTTCGGGGACAAGGGCGGCTGCCTCATCGGCCAGAACTGCAAGCCGGTCGAGGGTCTGACCTGCGCGGACGTGCGACCGCCGCAGCAGTAGGAGCCACTGGGGTACTCTCTGGGCTCTCGCGTGGCCCGGGGGACCGCCCATGGACGCCGGAAAGTTCGGATCGCTCGAAGAGGAAGTGGTCTTCCTGCGCGCCCACGTCCACGTGACCCGCCTGGTCGACGACCTGCTCGAGGACTGCCTGCAGCAGCGCATGGGGCTCGCCGCAGCGCTCGGCGTCTTCACGTCGCAGTGCCGTCGTCTCCTCGGAGCCACCGCCGCTGTCGCCCGCCTGGTGGGCACCACCGGTCCGGTGCTCACCCTCACCGACGGTGAGATCCGGTTCGACGTCGAGGAGGCGCTCGCCGACTTCGGCATCCGGTCGCTCGGCGGCCAGTCTCTCTTCGTCAAGAAGCTTGCGCTTGGGAACGCCTGGCTCGGGACCTTCGTGGTGGCGATGCCACCCCCGCCCTCTCCGAAGCAGGTGATGGCGTTGGTCGAGGCCATGGGCGAACAGCTCGACTCTGCGGTCCTCGGCTTCCTCGCGCTCGCCGAAGGCCGAAGCCCCGCCGAGCGCCTCGACGAGCTCAACCGCGACGACGCCTTCCGCCCGCGGACGCACGTGGGTCGCTACGAGCTGTTGCTGCCGCTCGGTGCCGGCGGAATGGGCCAGGTCTTCGTCGCCCGCCAGCCTGCTCCCGAGGGGCTGGGCCGGCTGGTGGCGCTCAAGCGCGTGCTCCCGCACCTGCGTGAGGACGAGGAGTCGGTCGCCCGCTTCCTCGACGAGGGACGCATCGGGCTGCGCCTCTCGCACCCGAACCTGGTCACCGTCCACGAGTTCGGACGCGCGGCGGCGGGCGACTTTTTGGTCATGGAGCTGGTGCGCGGGGTGACGCTCCGGGCGCTCCTGGACAAGGTGGGACCGCTCTCGCCGGCAGAGGCGGTCGGCGTGATCGTCCAGGCGCTGCGCGGGCTCCACGCGGCCCACGAACTCTGCGACGAGCAAGGCGCTCCCATGGCTCTCGTGCACCGGGACCTCTCGTCGCGCAACGTGATGATCGGCTTCGACGGGCGCGTGAAGGTCCTGGACTTCGGCGTCGCCCGTTCCGACTCGCAGCGCTATTCCACCGAGGCCGGCGAGCTCCGGGGCAAGCTGCGCTACCTCTCTCCCGAGCAGGCGTCCGGGGGCGCCCTCGACCGCCGCAGCGACCTTTTCTCCGCGGGCGTGGTGCTCTACGAGAGCCTCACCGGCCGCACTCCCTTCGACGGGACGCCCACCGAGATCATCGCGGCCGTCGTCGCCCACCCGGTCCCCGAAGCGCCCGGCATCCCCGCAAAGGTCTGGGCTGCGCTCCAGCGGGCGATGGCCAAGGACCGCAAGCGGCGGCCGGCGACGGCTCTCGAGCTGGCCGCGGACCTCGAGCTGGCGTGCGCTCCGGTATCCGAGGAAGCGCTGGGACGTCGGGTCACCGAGGCCTTTCCGGCGCTCGCCGATGCGACGGTGCGCTGGGATGCGCTGTCTGTCCGGGAACGACCGTCCGAGGAGGACCCTGCATGACCACGTGCCCGCTGTGCGACTCCGCGCTGCGCCAGGGAGAGTGCCCGGTGTGCAACGCCGGCTCCGCCCCGGGCGGTGAGGGCGACACCGATCGCGAGTCGACGAACAGCGGTCCTGCACCGTCTGGGAAGGCCGAGGCCCAGCCCAAGCCGAAGGACGCGAAGGCCAACTGGTACGCGCTCGCAGGCATGGAGCGGCCGCCCGAGGTTCTGCCCGACCACACGCCCGACGCTGCCGAGTCGGCTCCGCTGACCAACCAGCGCGAGGAGGATGGCTACGGCGCCGCGGCGATGATCTGCTTCGCGCGCGGTCTCTCCGAGGTTGTCAAGCTGGCCGCGGGGCTTCAGTTCGCAGTCTTCGACGCGATCATCTCGTTCTTCATCGGCGCGGCGTTGCTCCGCGGCGCGAGCTACGGCAAGCCGCTGCTCATCGTCGGCGCCCTCTGGTCCATCGCGCAGGGCGTGCTCGCGCTGGTCCTCGTGGGGCACTGGTCGGCAGTCCTGGTGATGCTCCCCGGCGTGGCGATGCTGGCGACCTTCTGGCTCGACACCCCGCGCGACCGGACCATCGCCGCAGTGGTGGGAGCGCTGCTCGCCTTCCAGTGGATCCCTTTCTACGCGTTCACCAAGGACAAGTCGCCGGACGAGGCGATGCGGGAGTACGCGCTGCCGGGCAACACCTGGAGCGATCCCAGCGGCGTGCGCGTGGTGGCGCCCCAGGGCGTGATGCTCATCGACCCGGCGCAGATGCTCAAGAAGGCCAAGGGCGAGGTCCGCGGCATCCTGGGGATGGCGCTGAAGAGCAAGGGAACACTGGAACTCAACGACGAGCGGCTGCTGGCGCTCGGCTCCGAGAAGTCGATGGTCGCCGTGTACAAGGTCGGCGCCATCCCCCCTCACATGAAGCTCGAGGCGGCGCTGGTCGGCCGGGTCTCCAACGGCAAGTACGCGACCCGCAACGACGACGTCATCCCCGAGTCCATCCGCAAGGCCAGGGTGGAGGCCCAGGGCTGGAGCCTGCAGGACCAGCGCATCGTGCTGGCGCGGTTGCCCAACGGCCAGCTCCTCTCGGTCGCGTGCTCGCCGATGGCGACCATCGGCGAGCGGATGTGCGAGGCGCTGCTGGCCGGGACGACGCTTCCGTCGCCGTAGGCGTCTACCCAGCGTCGACCCGCGATTCCGTCCCGGTGTGGCTGCTGGGCCGCGGCGGCTTGGGCGTCGATGCCGCGACCGGGGCCGGGTTGGCGCGAGCGCTGGCGCGGTGCAGGCGGAAGGCGAAGCCCGAGAGCCGGCGCTCGTCGAGTGGGCTCGCGTCGTCGTAGTGGAAGTGCAGGGGGATCTCCTCGAAGTGCCGCAGCAGGCTCTCCTCGATGAGCCCGCTGTCGCAGCCCCAGCAACTGCTCATCACCACGCCGTCGATGGGCTGCGTCTCCCACTGGAAGAGCACGTTGCCCACGGTGAACGACGCTCCGCAGTTGGTCACCGGGTCGATCATCCGGCGCGAGCGCTCCACGGCCGCGGGCACGTCGGGAACCGGGATCCACGGCTGGTGCTTCCGGGCGCGGGCGTAGAGCCGCTGGCGGACGCTGTCCAACGCAAGGCGGTAGCCGAGTGTCGAGGAGCGGGTGGTGGACTGGCCGAACATGAGCCAAGGTTTCTCGCGCACCATGAACTCGATGAAGTCGCAGGTCGGCTCGAACAGCACCCGCAGCCCGCGCGTGGCCAGGAAGCGGTGCAGCCCGCTGTTCGCGAAGTCGTTGCCCTTGGTGAGCAGGTCGCCGGACGCGAAGACCACGCGGAGCTGACGCGAGCGATCGCGACGCTCCTCGAGAGCGGCGAAGGCACTTGCTCCGCGCGAGACGATCTCCTCGAGGCGGCGCCAGTGACGCCAGACGCCCAGTCCGGCCGCGGGCTCGGCGAGCAACTCCACCACCTCGTCCGCGAAGCGGCGGTACAGCGCGTGCGTCTCCCCGGGCGTCGTCTCGGCAGCGAGGTTGTAGAGGTACATCTGCCGCATCAGGTCGACGGCTGCGAGTCCCGCCCAGACCTTCAGGGTCAGGACCGGGCCACCCACCAGCTTCAGGTTCACCACCGAGGTCCGGTCGCCCAGGCCCATCTTCTCCAGGTTGATGCGGTCCTTCACCGGGAAGACGCCGGCGCGGCACATCTGCGTGGCGATCTGCACGAGGCGGGTGGGCTTCTGCGACGGGTTGCGCTCGAGGTAGCTGCGCAGGCCGCCCCAGATGAGCTGGTAGGAGTTGCACTCCTTTCCGGAGCAGTCACGGCGCCCGCACGCGAGGCTCTCAGCCGTGAGCGGGTCGGCGACCACGGCGTCGTAGCCGTAGGAGCGGTACGCGGCCGCGAAGACCTCGCCCAGGTACTCGGTGGAGTTGAAGAAGACGTAGCGCACGTTGCGGTCGAGGTAGCCGCCGGTGCGCGGGGTGGGCTCCACGTGCGCCAGCGCGCGGCGGTTGTCGGGCAGCCGGCGCAGCTCGGCGGGGTCCGCGGCGAACTGCCGCACCGAGCGCAGGAAGCTCTGGATGCGGGTGACGAAGCCCGCCGTCCCGCCGTGGCCGTCGCTCTCGAGGATGGTGTGCGGGTACCCCTCGAGGATCTCCTGGAAGGCCTGCTCGGTGAACGAGGCCGGGCCGCACCCGAACGAGGAGATGAGCAGCGGGAAGACGTCGCCCTCCTCGCGGGCGAGCGCCGCCGCGCGCAGGAACCGCTTCGGCTCGCCCCAGTAGATCTTCGGCATCTTCGGGCGCGCGCCGTCCACCGAGTAGCAGTCCAGCGGCAGCGCGAGCGCGCCGTTGCGCCGCACCACCTGCGGGATGGTCGCGTTGATCACCTCGTCGTGCACGACGTGGAGCACGCCGCAGACGAGCACGATGGGAGCCTTCTCGCGTCGGGCCCACGCCAGCGCCCGCCGGCCGATCTCCAGGAGTCCCTGCTCGAACGCGCGCTGGGCAGCCGCCGCCCGGCCCACGGCGCCGGCGACGCGCTCGGGCGCGACGTGCAGGGCCGAGAGCGATGCGGTGATCGCCGAGACGAGTGCCGGGGTGTCGAGC
>CAZAIE010000260.1:0-8307 GCA_964485035.1 uncultured Myxococcaceae bacterium
TACGAGGCGAAGCGCGCAGGGCGCGACGCGGCGCGGTTCGTGGAAGTGGCGCACCGGCGGCAGGCGGCGTGAGCCTCACCCCTGGATGCCGTACTTGCGCATGTGGCTCTTGAGCGTGTTCAGGGCGATGCCCAGGGCGTCGGCGGTGCGCTGCTTGCGTCCCTGCTGGCGCGAGAGCTCGGCGCGGATCTCCGCCTCGGTGAGGTCCGCGGGGCGCTTGCGAGCGGGGGTGGCCGGCGCAGCGGCGGGGAGAGATGGCGCGGTCACCGCGACCGGGCCCAGCACCTTGGCGCGGCGGTCGAGGTAGTCCTCCAGGTCGGCGCGGGTCACCTTCACGTGGTCGCCGGGGTTCCCGCGCTGCTTCGCCTTCACCGAGGCGGTCTGGATGAGGGCCTCGACGGTGGCCCGCAGCTCGCGCAGTTGGCCCGGCCAGGTGTGCGCGCGCAAGAGCGCCACGGCGTCGGGGGTGAAGGTCCCGTCGATGCCCCAGGTGGCCTTGGCTTCGGCCGAGACCGTCTGCACCAGGGCGGGGATGTCCTCGGCGCGCTCCTCGAGCCGCGGGAGCTTGAAGACCTGGCCCACCGCCAGCCGCTGGATCAGGTCGCGCCGCAGCTCGGTCTCGCCCAGGGGGACCTTGGAGGCGCTGATCAGCCGGAAGTGGGGGACGGGGCGGCGCGCGGAGGGCGGCGCGCCCAGCGGAATGATCTCCGCGCGGCGGTCGAGGACGTCGATGAGGAAGTCCTGGGCCGGGCGCCGCATGCTCTCCACCTCGTCGAGGAAGAGCGTGCCGCCCTCGGCGAAGGGGATCTTCCCGACCCGGTCGTTCACCGCGCCGGTGTAGGCGCCCTTCACGTGGCCCAGGAGCTCGCTGTGCAGCTCGGTGGGGTCCGCGCCCAGGCGCCCGCAGTTGATGGCCGCGAAGTTCCCGGGCGAGGCGCTGCGGTCGTGGATCTGCCGGGCGACCCAGGTCTTCCCGGTGCCGGAGTCGCCCACGAGGACGATGGCCAGGTTGTGTCCCGCGGAGACGGCGATGAACTCCTCGAGCTGCCGCGAGGCCCGGCTGCGCCAGCCCTGGTGGTCGGGCTGGGCGCGCGGCTCGTCGGCGAGCAACTCCAGCTTGTCCGCGGTGTCGGCGTTCGCCAGGTACAGCACGTCGCCCGCCTGGACCGGGACCTCCTGCCCCTTGATGTGCTGACGGCTGCCGTCGGCGCGCACCAGCACCGTGCCGTTCACGCTGCCCATGTCGCGGAAGGTCCAGCAGCGCTCGTCCTTCAGCGCCAGGAGGCCGTGGTAGCGGGAGACCGTGTCCCCGGCGAAGACGATGTCCGCGTCCTGGGCGCGGCCCACCGTGTACGCGCGGTCGGAGTGCAGCCCCAGCACGACCTCGCCCGCACCCTCGCGGCAGACCCGCACCGCCCTGGGGGCCACGTAGGGCGTCGCGCGGGCCTGGGGCTCGGCGGCCAGCTCCATCGGCTGCGTGCTCTCGAACCGCCTGCCCGTTCCCCGGCTCATCCGACCTCCATGCCTGTCAGCCGCCCGTCAGCCGGCAATCCTGACACCTGTCAAAACCGTCGGCCATCCCTCTGCCCCAGGGGGCGAGGTGGGTACGAATGCTGCATGTAGGCGCGCCCCTTAGGCCTGCCCACCTTTTCCCACGGTCCCGCGGACCGCCCCGGCGACGCCGGCGAACAGCACCCAGGAGACGACATGCGCACCGAGCAGCTGCTGTTGGAGAACGGGCTCTTGAGCGAGGAGGAGGTCCTGGAGGCGGTCGCGGAGCGGCGCCGCTTCGGGGGGCGCATCGCGCGCATCGTGGTGCAGAAGGGGTACTGCTCGGAGCTGGACTTGGCGAAGGTGCTGGCCAAGCACCACAAGGTGCCGCTGGCCCCGCTGGACCGGCAGCCGGTGGTGCCGGCGGCGGTGCTGCAGCGCTTCCCGCACCCCTTGGCGTGCGAGCTGAACGCGGTGCCGCTGGCCTTCTCGGAGACCAACAAGACGCTGCTGCTGGCGGTGGAGGACCCCAGCGACGAGGAGGGGCTGGAGAAGGTGCGCAAGAAGACCGGCTACCGGCTGGCGCCGTCGGTGGCGCCAGCGAGCGCCATCGCGAGGATGCGGGCGAAGGTCTACCAGGTGGACGAGGAGCTGGCGCTGCTGGAGGACTCGGAGGGGAAGTTCACCGACGGCCTGGGGCGGACGATGCCCCTGAACAAGGACCTGGTGCAGACGCGGCTGGGGCGTCGGCCCACCGGGGAGCAGCCGCTCTCGCGCACCACGCCCATGAAGGTGCACCAGGCCCGGGACCTGCCGGCGCTGCCGGAGCTGCCCGACGAGGACGTCCAGGAGATCGACGATTTCATCGACGGGGAAGGGCGGTCGGTCATCCGCAGCATCGACGACATCCGGAAGGAGGCGCGGGAGAAGCTGGAGGCGAAGGCCCGGGGCAAGCGCGACGCGCCCTCGACCGAGGAGCTGCTGGCGACCATCGAGGTGCTGCAGGGCGAGGTGCAGGCGCTGAAGGCCATCGCCGTGGTGCTGTTCAAGAAGGGCGTGGTGACGCAGGACGAGTACCGGCACAACTACGAGAACCGCGCGCCGTCGCCGCGATAGGTGCACCTCGGCGAGGAAGCTCGGGGCGTGAGATCGAGGTGATCCCTCGCGCGGCCACTCCAATGGTTTCCGGTGTAGGGGACAGCAGGGTGCCCGGACGGAATCCTGAGGCGTGCCGGGTGTGCTCCGGGCCTGGAAGGGAACACTTCTTCCAGGGAAGGACTTCGACAGGAGCCAGGTTCTCGCCACGCGTGGGGGCCTGCGCGGCGTGCGCCTCCAAGACGGTCGAAGCGAACCAGGGGCCGAACGCCGCCCGGCCCGGAACCCTGCTGACTCTTCCCCTTCAAAGCCCTTCACGAGGCTCCCTGACCATCCAGGGGGATCGTGCAAAAAGTCGGAGTGGCCGCGCGGAGCTCTCCTCGATCTCACGCCCCGAGCTCGCGGCCACGTAACCCGGGTGGGAATCGCGCTTCTTGAAGCACGTGATGGGCGGGGCGTCCCTGGAGCCGCTCCGAACGGCTCAGTCCCCGAACGCGAACTCCGGTCCCAGCGGCTGTGGCTCCCGTCCCTCCCGCTCGAGGCGGTAGCCGCCCTCGCGCTCCCAGACGAGCCTCGCCGGACCTCCCTCTCCCGAGAGCTGGAAGACCAGCTCCAGCCCCTGGGCCTGGTCCGACGGCGTGGCCCGGAAGCGGGCGCTCTCGACGCGGTAGCGCGACCTGCCCCCGTCGATCTGGAGGAGCGGGAACAGCACCGGGACCTCGAACGAGCCCTCCACTCGTCCCGGCGCGCCGTGGTCCTCCATCTCCACCTCGGCCACGGCGCAGTCCTTGGTCCAGAAGGTGTGGAAGAAGTGGCCCGGCTTTTCGACCGAGCCCGCCTGGACCACGTAGAGGTAGATCATCAGCCCCTGGCCGAGCTGGAAGATGAACCGGCGCGCGTCGGTGGGCTCGTCGCTCCGGCCGTCGTCCATGCCGAAGTAGTCGACGTCGTAGCGCGACCCGTCGATCACCAGCGTCGGCTGGGGCCGTAGGGCGGCTTCCCGGTACATGGTCAGTGGCGCTCGGCGGGGGTGACCAGCCGGACGACGCGCGTGCCCAGCGGACCCTCGAGGTAGTCGGGAAACTCGGTGACCGCCTCGAAGCGCAGCAGCAGCTCTCCGAACTGCGCGGTGTCGCCGATCTTGATCGTGGCGCCGGAGCCGCGCACGTACGAGAAGAGTCCGCTCAACAGCGCGAAGGCCTCCTCGGCCTGGTCGTGCTTGCCGAAGAAGGCGAAGTTCGGCACGCCCCAGCGCGGATACGCCTTGGTGCAGAACCAGACGTCCTCCTCGGTCTTGAACATCTTCACGAAGCCGGTCCAGAGCCCCAGCGGGATGGTCTCGCGGCACTCGGCCAGGCTCCCCGGCTTGAGCATCTCGCGCAGGGCGTGGGCGGGCAGGCAGTTCCACGCGTCCTCGTCCACCACGCCCACCAGCCCGGCCTCGAAGAGGGCGCCAGCGAGCCGGAGCAGCGCCACCTGCCGGTCGCTCGGGTCGGTCGCCTCGCCCAGGTATGCGGTGACCACGTGGGCGGTGTGCGCGCGCAGCGGCTCCTTGTCCTTCTGCTTCCAGTGCGAGCACTCGATGGCGTTCCCGACCGCGCCCTTGGGCGCTGGCGCGTCGAAGCCGACCAGCCGGAAGCGGTGCCCGTCGAAGGCGATCTCGAGGTGGAGCGTGCCCGGGCCCTCGGGCTGCGGCGTGACCTGCACCTCGGTGGCGAGTGGCCCGGAGAGCCGCAGCGCGCGGGCGAGGGCAGTGGGCTCCACCGCCCGGACCGGTCGCTTGAAGAGGAGGATCATCGACGGCGGGTCGGTGGGCTTGGTCATCGGGGCTCCGAGCTTCGAGGAGCCGCGATTGTGCCCAGCCTCCCCGGGCGATCCAAGCCTCAGCGGACGGTGAAGCTGAACTTCGCGGGCACGGTGCGCGAGTAGACGTCCACGCGGATCGTCCCGCCCCGCTTCAGGGTCCACGACGCCGTCGCCGTGCCGCCGTTGGGGTTCCCGAAGCCGTTCGGGGCGGTGATGCTGCCATGCCGGAACTCGCCCGAGTCGGTGGTGTCCTCGAACTGCAGCGTGGTGTCCGCCCAGAGCTCGACCGTGTACGTGCGCCCGGCCTCCACGGTGAGGTTGTAGTCCTCGAAGTAGAAGTGGTCGACCACCTGGCCGGTGGAGTCCTTGCTGAAGTGCTGCTTGGACTCCGAGGTGATGGTCCCGGTCACCTTCTCGCCGACCTTCGCGGTGGGGAGGGTCTCGCAGCCAGCCAGCGTGAAGGCGAGGGCCAGGAACGGGATCGAGCGACGCAGGGACATCACGGCCTCCATCGAGAGTGCGCGTGGAGTCGTACCAGAAGTGCTCCCGCGAGACGAGCTCAGCGGGGCGCGACTGCGGTGGCGAAGGGCCGGCCCTTGCGCTGCTCGAAGGTGAAGTCCAGCGGCCGGAGCTCGTCCGCGCTGAGGTGCAGGACGCGCGCCTTGCCCCGGCTCTCGACCTTGGCCTCGAAGAGCCCGAGGAACGCCTTGGGGTCGGCGGGGAGCAGCTCCTTCAGGCGCGCGGCGACCTCCGGCGCGGCGAGCTCGCGGGTGTCGAGCCCGCGCCGCACCCGGTCCAGCAGCTCGTCCGCGGCGGCCAGCTCGGGCACCACGGGGACCTTGCCGAGGTCGCGCACACCGTCTTCGGTGAGCTCGAGCGTCCAGGTCGACTCCAGGTCGGGGCAGAGGCCGCAGGCGAGCACCGTCTTCAGCGGCTCCTTGGTGTGCACGCGGATGCGGGCCCCCTCGACCTTCAACGCCCAGTCGAACTCCGCGGCGACGGTGGAGGTGGCGAGGAAGCGCTGCAGGAGCGTCGTTCCGGTCCACTCCCAGACGCCCACCTGGTGCGGCCAGTCGCCGCCCATCGCCGGGCTGGCCATCCCCGAGACGAGGAAGCGCGCGCGTCCGGTGCGGGTCGCGGGGAGAGGATGGAGCGTCGGGGAGAGCGGGCCGTCGTGGAAGCCGTGCTGCAGGAAGCCCCAGCGCCCAAGCTCGTCGCGGCGATCGAGGTGCTCCCGTCCGACCGCCCACATGTCCCAGGCCGTCCGCCAGCCGCCCTGCTCGCGCGCGACCACGAAGAAGGTGCCCAGCGACCACCAGGTCACCGCGACGACCCGGGCGGCCTTCGGGCCCGCGAGGTCGAGCACCGAGACCTTCAGGCGGCGCTCTTCCTTGTCTGTGGTGCCATCCAGCGCTTCGAGCGCGTTGGCGAACTCTTGGCCGCCCAGGCCGGGTCGGGCGTCCAGCGTCGCGAGCGCGTGCTCCTGGACCAGCCGCCAGAGGTCGGTCACGAACTCGGGCTTCACCTGCTCGGGCTCGGTGGAACCGGTGGGCTGGCAGAGCGCGCGGTAGCGGGCGGCGGTGTCGCCTGAGGGCGTGGCAGGCGCAGCCGAGAGGACGAGGAGGACGAGCGGCAGGGTCGCGAGGTTCACGAAAGGGCGCTCCGGCTGGGTTGGGCGCCGATCCTACTCCTGCGGTCCTTGGCTCACACTGCGAGGTCCACGTGCTGCACCGTGCCCACGGTGCCGTCCTCGCGCAGGAAGATGCCGGTCTGGGCGATGGTGCCCTGGAGCGCGCCACCCTGGTCCTTCAGGTCGAACTGGGTCGAGGCGGAGCCGGTGTACAGCGCGCCCACGTTCGCCGCCGCGAGCGTGCCGAGCTGGCCGCTGCCCGGGCTCCACAGGCGCAGCTCGGAGAACGCGTCGTCGCCCTCGTCCACCCAGCCGTTCTGGTCCTGGTCCAGCGCCGCCAGCTCGCCGAAGCCGGAGCCGGTGGTCGGGCCGAAGAGCTCGGAGCCGTCGTCGATCGTCCCGTTGCCGTTGGCGTCGAGGGCCAGGTACGCCGACCCGCCCGCGAGCGTCGCGATGCGCTCGGTGGTGCCGTCCGCGTCGAGGTCGAACTCCGAGGTGCCGGCGAAGGACGCGGCTCCGCCCTGGAGGTTGACCACCAGCGGGTCGATCTTCGCGGCGTCGCCTGCGACCACGTGGATCTCGCTCGTCTGCACCTCGGCGCGGGCCATCTCCAGCGCGGCCTGCACGTCGATCTGGCGGCCGTCGGCGGTGGCGACCTGGGCGCGCGCGGCGAACCGCGTGGCCTCGTAGCGCTCGGTGGTCTCCACCGCGTCGTAGCGCAGGCCCCAGCCCTCGCGAGCCGGAGCGGCGGGTGCTTCGTTCCCCGTCGGCTGCTGCACGGCTGCCGACGTCTCCGCTGCCTGCTGCGCGCCCTCGGAGTACGCCCGCTCCACCTCGGTCGCGCTGACCTTCACCTTGAGCTTGAAGTGGCGCTCGAGGATGGCGAGGTCCACCTGCTGGCGCAGCGTGGCCTGCTTGCGCCAATCGGCAGGGTCACCAGAAGCGGCGTCTTCGGTGAGCTCGGGGGCGGCCTGGGTCGACAGGCTGGCCTCGGACGACGCCACGACCGAGACCACAGAAGCTGCTGCCTCGATGCGCAGCAGGGCCCCAGCGCCCTGGACCCGAGAGGCGTCTCGCGGAGAGTCGGTCGGCTCGTCGCCGACCCACATCTTCAGGGACTCCTTGCGCGTGGAGGACGAGTACTCGACCCGGCTGGACGCGAGTTCGACGGTCGACGAGACGATGCGCATGGCGTGGCCCTCGTCAGGACATCGACTCGGGAACGCCCGGCAATAATTGCCCAGTCGGGGCTGGTGCCAGGTTCGAGGTGCCAGGTTCCGGTGCCCAATCCTTGTGAAACCCACGTGAAAACGTGGCCTTGGGCGAATTGCGGGGGTGAGTAGGGCGAGGCAGGCGTTCCAATCCTCCCGCAACGATCATCTCGGAAGCGCCCGCGGGTGCGCTCGGGTGTGCTTGGGTGGCCAAATTCGCGCCATCGGCGCCGACGCAAGGTATCCTCCGCGGCTCGTTGCCGGAGGTCGCATGCTCATCCCCCTCATCGTGGCTGCATCGCTCATGGTGCCCGCCGCCGCTCCCACCGAGCCGAAGGCCGACGCACGGACCGTGGAAGCCCGGACGCGGTTCAAGGCCGGAAGCCAGCTCTACAAGCAGGCCCGCTACCGCGAGGCGATCATCGAGTTCGAGGCCGCCTACCAGCTCAAGCCGCACGGCGTCCTCCACTTCAACCTGGCCCAGTGCCACGAGAAGCTGGGCGACATCCCCAAGGCGCTGCGGGCCTACCGCCAGTACCTGCGCGAGGTGCCGCAGGCCGACGACCGCGCCACGGTGCAGGCGGCGATGGCCAACCTCGAGAAGCGCCTGGTCGAGAAGGGCCTGCAGCAGCTGCGCATCTTCAGTGAGCCCTCGGACGCCGAGGTCCTGGTCGACGGCAGCCTCCAGGGGCGGACTCCTTGGGCCGGCGAGCTCTCGCTCGGCAAGCACCGCGTGCAGGTCAGGCTGGCGGGCCGCGAGGCCATCGACCGCGAGGTGGAGCTGGCCGCTGATCGCTCGGTCGATCTCGAAGTGCAGCGCGCCGTGGCCGCGCCCCCTCCTGTGGTTGCTGCTCCGCCGCCCCCGCCCGTGGTCGCCGTCGCCGCGCCCGCAGAGGCGGTTGCGAAGCCGGCCGCCGAGACGGTGCAGGCTGCCGCTCCCGAGCGGCCGCGCGTGGTGACCTGGGTGCTGGTCGGGGTGGCCGCGGCCTCGCTCGCCGCCGCCGCGGGCTGCGGCCTCGCCGCCAAGGGCGCGAGCGACGAGATGCGCACCGGCGTCCACGATCAGGCGAAGGT
>CAZAIE010000261.1:0-8306 GCA_964485035.1 uncultured Myxococcaceae bacterium
CCCGCACCCCGACCCCGTAGGTGGCGGTGTCGAGGGTGAACTTGGCGAAGAGCGGGCCGCCCACCTTCACGGAGATCTTGGAGCCGTCGGCGCCGATGCACGCGACCGAGTCGAGGCAGAGCTCGAACTTGGCAGTGGGATCCGTCCTCGCGGCCTCCTTCTCGAGCCGGTCTGCCTCCGCCTCGCGCGCGGCCTCGATGTCCCTGAGGGCCTGCTCGATCAGCGACTCCTCCTCGGCCTCGCAGTAGGTCCGGGCTGCTTCGCAATCCGCCCGGGCCAGCGTCTCGAAGCTGAACGCGGTCCCGAACGAGCTGGCGAAGCCCATCACCGCCTCCTTGCAGCCCAGCCGGACCGTCCCATAGACGTGGTTCAGGGCCCACGCCTCCTGCTCCTCGGAGAGATCGTGCCGCGCGATGACCTCGAGCTGCTCGACCTCGTACTGGAGGAGTCCCGCGTACCTCTCCCGGAAGTAGCTGCGCGCGGCCTGGTACGAAGGAGGGAAGGCCTCCTTCTCCAGCAGCCGGGCGTCGCCGCTGCAGACCGCGGTCATGCATGCGCAGGGGGAACCTGTCGCGCAGCCCATCGCGCTCCCCTGGCCGAGGTTGGCGTAGCGGGAGAACAGGTTGTCGGAGACCTGCTCCAACCGGCC
The DNA here is from genome assembly GCA_964485035.1 of uncultured Myxococcaceae bacterium. Taxonomy (GTDB): domain Bacteria; phylum Myxococcota; class Myxococcia; order Myxococcales; family UBA5297; genus CAZAIE01. The sequence goes on from CAZAIE010000261.1 coordinate 650, forward strand.
CTGGAGGCGGTCGGTCACCGCCGAGGCCCGTTCTGCGTAGCGGTCTGCCTGGGCATCGAACTCCTCGCCGAAGGCCTCTGGCAGCTCTGGCACCTCGACGTCGAGCAACTGGGCCCCGAGCGACGCCACCTCGCCACTCTTGGCCAGGGCGAACCCGCTGAGCGACTCGGCCGACCGCACCGCTGCCACCGAGGCGAAGTCCGCCAGGCAGGCGGCCTCGGTCTGTGCCGCAAGAGCCGCAGCCCCTTCGTCCATGCTCTCCCGCAGGATGTTCGCGGCGGCCTGGGCCAGCGCGCGGTTGTCGGCCTCGCGCCCCACCGCGGCCCGGGCCAGGGCGAAGCCCCGGCGGCGCCGCCCCTCGCCCAGGTGAGCCACCGCGAGGCTGACCTCCAGGCGCGGGTCGGTCGGGTCGAGCTGGTGGGCCCGGGCCAGGAGCGCCCGGGCGTGCGCCGACTCTCCGCGCAGGTTGAGCACCACCCCTGCCTGCGAGAGGTAGGCGGCCCGAGCCGGCTCCAGCGCGACCGCCTCCAGGCTCGCCCAGGCGGCGGCCGACCGGCTCCCCTGGGCGAGGGCCACTGCCCCCACCATCTGGTAGAGGTGAGCGGCGTCGCGGGGCTCCACGCGCATCGGCTCGCCGCTCCCACCCCCTCCCGCGGGGAGGAACGCGTAACCAGCCACGTACGCACGCACGTCCTGGTAGACCGCGCGCTGGTCCGTCCCCGCCTCCGCCTCCAGCGTCGTCACCAACTGGCGAGCCAGGGCCACGACCTCCTGGTCCGTGAGCACGGCCGGCTCCTGCTCGGGGTCGGCACACCCGAGCCCCAGGAGCGCCGCGAGGACCACCCACCTGCTCGCCAGCGTCGTTCGCATTGCATCCTCCCGGGTCGAACGGTGATGGGAGGAAGCTACCTGCGGCAGAGAGGGCGCCACATCGGGCACCGGGCGCCGGAGTGTGACGCGGGCCACACCCAACGAGTCCAATCGACCGAGGGGGACCGCGCACCGCCGAGGGCCGGTTGGGGCCCGTCCCAGGCTCAGCCCGGCGTCGGCTCGGGGAGGACGAGCATCGCCCGCAGCGACGCCGCGCGGGCCGCGTCGAGCTCGGTGTCGGAGGCGATGGCCAGCGCCAGCGGCGCCACGTCGTAGCGGGTCTCCTGTCCGAGCGCCGCCAGAAGCCCCCGCTGCACGTCCGAGAGGACCAGCGTCGGGGACGAGAGGATCGCCGAGACCGCCGTGCCATTGCCCGCGCCGGAGCCGGACCGAAGCACGGTCGCCAGCGCGGCCGCCAGGGTCCGGCTCCCGGTCGCGGCCACCACGCCGTTCTTCACCATGCCGTCGACCAGCGCCGTCGTGGCCTGCCGCAGGTCGCCCGCCGCGAGGTCCACCGCCGCGACCAGCAGCTGCTTCTTGGTGAGCGTCAGGCCAGCCGCACGGATCGCCGCGTCCGCCCCGAAGCCCGTCAGCGCGAGGTCCAGCGCGGCGACCACGAGCGCCTCGTTGCACTGCTTCAGCTCCGCCTTCAGTCCGCCCACGCGCTGCCGCAGGCCGGCGATGAGCACGTCGAGGTGCGTCTCGAACCCGGCGGCGCTCTTGCGCATGGCCTGCAGCAGCGCAATCTGCGCCTCGAGGTTCTCGACCACCGCCTCGTCGTGGCGGACGGCCGCCCGGAGCGAGTCGAGCGAGCTCGCGGCGTCCGTCGGCAGGGCCTGGGTGTCGAGCAGGGCCTTCGCCGTGCGCAGCCCGGAGAGCTGCGAGCCCAGCTGGGCCTGCTGGCGCTCGAACGCCGCCGCCGCGGCGTCCAGGCTGGCCAGCTCCGCGGCGACCGCGGACTGGCGCCGGCGCACCCCCTCGAGCTGCGACTGGAGCGAAGAGATGGCGGCGGCGGCAGAGGCCGCGACCCCGGCGCCGACCGCCGCGCTGGCCCCGAACGTCAGCAGCCCGAGCAAGAGCCCGTAGCCCCCGGCCGCCGTGGCCATCCCCTTCTTCTGCTCGATCTCGCGCAGCAGCCGGCTCGACTCGTCGAGCAGGCCCCGCGCCTCCCGCGTCTTCTCGGCGATGCGCCCGCGGATCGCCTTCAGGTCCGTCTCGAGGACCGAGATGTCGGACTCGTATCCCCGGATCATCGCGCCGAGGCCCTCCCTCCTGCCGGTGAGCATCTGGCGGACGTAGAGGTCGGTCTCCCCGCGCGCGGCGGAGTTGTCCACCACCAGCACCACCGGCGGGCGCGAGTCGCCGCCCTCGAACGTGTCGACCGGCTGGCCCGGCGCTCCGGGGTCCGAGGTCGGAGGCTCGACCGCCCGGGCGAGCTCCTGCAGGAGCCCACGGGCCCCGGGGCTCAGCGGGACCTCGGTCTGCGCGAGCAGGGCCTTGAGGTCCGCCTTCTCGTTGCAGGTCAGCCCGTCCAGGACGAGTGCGATCCGGTCGGCGTTGCCGAGCCCCTGCTTCTGCAGCTCGGCGAGGAGGGACTTGCGCGAGCGCGACGAGGAGTCGCCGAGCGCGGCGAGCACGTCGAGCACCGCTGCGTCATCGAGAGAGGCCCCCTGACGACGGAGCCTGCCGAAGAGGGAGAAGAGTTGGGTATCCCGCGGGGAGATGGACACGGTTCGCTCCAGTGAAGGAATGGAATCGGCAGGGCGGCCTGCCCTGCACGCAGATCCCGTTCGCAGGCTGGCGCGACCTTGGCGATCCTTCGGCGAGACGCGCCGGCCGTCGGAGGGAGTCCCCCGACGGCCGGAGTCGACACCAGGTCGGCCTCAGCTCAGTCGCGGCAGCAGAGGGTGCCGGCGGTGGGGTTGTTCTTGCAGCCACCGAAGTAGTCGCTCGTGGTGTCGGACGAGCCCAGCCCGCAGCCGGTCCAGTTGCAGCCGTTGCCCTGCAGGTCGACCGAGTACATCCCACCGGCCACCGGCGGCGCGCAGACGCGCATCGAGTTCCCGGCGCCGCAGCTCGTGCCCGTCCGCGAGGCCCAGCAGGCCCCGGCCGAGCCGCCGTACCCGAGCTGCTCGTCGACCCAGTAGTGCTGCTTCGGTGCCTCCAGGTGCTCGCCGCCCACGGTGTTCTTCTCCACGAACTCCGTCGCCGAGCAGACGTGGTGCCCGGCGCCGCAGAGCGAGGCGCGGTCCTGGAAGGCCACCTTGCCGGCGCAGCCGAACATGTCGCCGCTCCAGAACCGCTGCACGCCCTTCACGCTCGCGGTATCCGCGCAGCCTCCCGCGTCCAGCTTGTACGCCGGCTGCGCCCGGAGCCAGGCGTGCATCTTGTCGTTCGCCGACCCGGTGCCGGTCCCGCCGTTCGCGCCACCGTTCGCGAACGTGAGGTAGGCGATGTCCAGCTCGGGGTACACGCAGATCCGGGAGTTGGCCCCGTCGATGCCGCCGTTGTGGCACATCGCGGTGTACGAGATGCCGCCGGGGGTCTTGGCGGTGCTCGTGCCCCAGCCGAAGTTGTAGCCGGCGAAGGGCCGCTGGTGCGCCGCCAGCACCGCCGGCGACCGGTCCCGCAGGTGGGCGATGGCGTACCGCGCCCAGTCGAAGACGTCGAAGGCGAAGCCTCCGGAGGCCGGGGAGATGCCCCAGGGGTTCACGTCGGGGTCGAGCACCGGGACCGGCTCGAAGCTGCCGCCGTGCCCCGCGGCGTACTCACCCGCCGCCAGCGAGGGGTGCGTCGGCTGGAAGAAGTACGGGTTCCAGTAGGACTGCTGGCGGGGGGTGCCCTCGATGGAGCCAGCCTGCGCGAGGAACCACGCCTGCGAGGGGACGAAGGTGCGCCCCATCCCGTAGCGGTCGATGAGCCGCGACTGCGCGTAGTCGAGGAAGGACATCCCCGCCCACTGGTCGATCACCGCCTGGACGATGGAGAAGTTCAGGTTGTCGTAGTCGTTCACGCCGATGTCGCCGATGCAGTCCGCCAGGAAGCCGGACGGCGTCCACCACGCGGGCGCGTCCAAGGGCCGCGCGGGTCCGCGGATGAACTCGACGAGGTTCTCCTGCCGCGAGAGCTGCTTCCAGCTCGGGCCGTAGTCCGGGTGGGAGAAGCGGCTCTTGTCGACCTTGCACCGCCCGCCCTGGCACGTCATGGGCGCAGCGCAGTCCGCGCTCACCGTGCAGGTCGGACCGGAGTCCCCGCAGTCGAACCCGGACCGGTGCGCGACGAGCTGCTCCAGGGTGACGTCCTTGCGCTCCTCCGGGGCGATGTCCCGTCCGCCCAGGGCAGCGCCTCGGCGAGCGTGGTCTGCCAGGTCAGCGCCGGGTGCTCCTCGATGAGCATCGAGAGCAGCAGCGCGGACATGCTCTTGGTGTTCGAGCCGATGTTGAAGACCGTGTGCACCGTCATCGCCGCGCTCGACGCGTCCGGGGAGGGGGTGCCTCCGAGGGGCGTCGCGGGCCGGCGTGCGGCGCCCGCGGCTCCGACCGCGACCAGGTGCTCGCCCTTCACGACCGCGGCGACCATCCCCGGGGTGTCGCGCCACTGCCCCGCGCCCGAGACGTACGTCGCCAGCTGCGGCGACAGGTCCTTGTGGAGGACGTTGAGGATGTCCGGGGCGAGCGCCACCTCCTGGCCCTTGGGGGACGTCTCGAGGACGGCCTCGGGTTCGAGTGAGGCCTGGCCACAGGCGGCCAGCAGGAGGGGGAGGGCCGCTCTCGCGACCCGAAAGGTGGAGGGTTCCATGGTGTCTGCTCCTTGCAACCGATGCGAAGCACGCGAGGACCGCGCGTTCACGTCACCCTTCGGCGCCCCCGGTGGACTTGGTGGCGCCTCCCCCGTTTGGCCTGGCTCAGGGCCAGTCGCAGACGGCCCAGGTGCCGACGGCCGAGGGGACCTTGAGGCAGGCCGAGCGGCCGGGGCACTCGGGTGCCTGGCTCGCGCAGCGGTAGGTGCAGGTCCCCGCCTTCCCGTCCCACCAACAGCCCCAGCGCGAGCTGTTCGGGTCCGACAGGAGCATCCCGCAGCGCTCCGCGTCGGTTCCCGCGCAGAAGGTCTTCTCCGTCCCCGTGCACTTGCAGGAGTCGCCCCACTTCCGGGAAGGAGCAGCAGCGCAGTCGGGGTCGCACGCGCAGCCGCTCTGGCACCCCGAACCGGTGTTGCAGGTACAGCCGCTCGCCTTGCACTCGCCGGCGGAGCACCCGCTCGGACACTGCTCGACGAAGGTCCACCGTCCCTGCTCGCAGCGCTCGATCGCCTTGCCGCTGCAGCGGCGATCCCCCGTGGCGCAGGGGGGCTGGAAGCACGACTCCCAGCGGCCGGCGAGCAGCGTCGGACAGTCGAGCGCGTCGAGACACGCGAGCTGGGCTGGGCTCGGCGTTTTCAGGCAGAGCTGGTCGTCGCACTGTGCCCCGACCGTTGGACCGGAGGCACCGCACTCCGCGGCCTTCGCCTCGCAGCGGCTGTGACAGTCGGCAGGGAGGACCACCGAGGCGTCCGCTCCCGCGCCGACGCCCCCGGCATCCTCCGGACTGCCGGGAACCGTCTCTGGAACTGGCCCGCACGAGAACACGCCGCTCGCGACCAGGGCCAGGGCTGCGCTACGGATCATCCACTCGAGCTCCATCGGGTTCCTCCAGAGGGCGTCGATCGCCAGTTCGCCCTCCCCCTTCGCGCCAGCGCCGACCTTTGGCGATTCCCCCGCGGCAACGCGCGATCGCCAGGATCCGCGGCGCGTGCGAAGGGCCTGGTGTCAGCCATTCCCGAGGTGCCCGATGCCCCCTTCCCTTCCGCTTCCCCACCCCACCGGGCTCGTGTCCGGCGCGGAGCAGCCCGCTAGGATGGGCCCGTGGCCCGGACCGCCCTCCCACTCCTCGTGATCGCCTCGCTCTTCACTGCGTGCCTCGCGCCCATCGACCTCTGCGTGCCCAGGACGTGCGCCGAGCTGGGCCGGGAGTGCGGGAGCACCGGGGACGGCTGTGGTGGGCAGCTCTCCTGCCCGTCGTGCTCTGCGCCGAAGGTCTGCACCGCCACCGGGACGTGCTGCCTGTCTTCCACCTGTGAGGGGCTCGGGCGCAACTGCGGTCAGGCCGACGACGGCTGCGGTGGCACGCTCGAGTGCGGGACTTGCGCGGGACTCTGCGGCACCGACGGACGCTGCTGCCTCCCCGAGACCGACCGGGAGCTGTGCGAGTCGGCCGGACGCTACTGCGATGCCTTGCAGACGACCGATCGCTGCGGGACCGCGCGCACGGCCCAGTGCGGGACCTGCAGCCTGCCCCAGACCTGTGGTGGCGGCGGCCGCACCTCGGCCTGCGGCGTCGCTGTGCCGGCCTGGAGACAGCGGACCCCCTCCTCCTCGCCGCCGGCCAGGAGCACCGCTTTCGTGGCCTACGACTCGCACCGCGGGGTCACCGTCCTCTTCGGCGGAACGAGCTCCCAGGGCACGTTGCTCGCCGACACCTGGGAGTGGGACGGCACCGACTGGACGAAGAAGGAGCCCGTCCACTCGCCCCCGGCCCAGGAGGGCCAGACCCTGGCGTACGACCCGGCAAGGAGGCGCTGCGTGCTGCTGGGCGCGCATGGGACCTGGCTGTGGGACGGCAGCGACTGGTCGAACCCGCAGACAGCGACGCCCGATCCGCCGTACGGCCAGGCGGTCTGGGCCCCTTCCCTCGGGAAGGTCGTCGCGCAGGCGGGCCCGGCGCCCTCCGCCGGGGTCTCCGACGCCGAGGTGCGCCTCTGGACCTGGGACGGACAGCAGTGGGAGGAGCGGGTTCCCGTGGGGGACAAGCCCGCCGAGCGTCTGGGCGCCGCCTTGGCGTTCGAGCCCACCGGGAGCCAGGGCCGCTTGCTGCTGTGCGGAGGGCTGAGCCCCTTCGGCCGCACGCTGCCGTTCGGGGACACGTGGGCCTTCGAGAACGCCTGGGCCGACCTCGGCACGAGCCCGCCGGCACGCGGCTGGGCGAGGCTGGTCTGGCATGCACAGCGCCAGGCGCTGGTCCTCGTCGGCGGCGTCTCCCCGCACTTCGACGGCCGGATCACCTACCAGAACCAGGTGGACGACCTCTGGGCGCGGACCACCGCCTGGAGCGAGCTCACCCCCACCTCGGCCCTCTCGCCTGCTCGCGACCGGCACGCCCTCGTCTACGACGCGCGTCGCAACGTGGTGCTGGTCTTCGGCGGACGGACCTGTGGAGGCGGCACGCAGTGCCGCGCGCTGGGCGACACCTGGGAACTGGACTGGTAGGCCATGCCGCTCACGTCCGACAGGGCGCTGCTGGAGGCCTTCCGCCGTGGCGAGGAGGCGGCGCTGACGCGCGTGTACCACGCCCACTTCGACGACCTCCTGGACACCCTCGCCCGAGGCATCCGCGTGCGGCACGCCGGCGGCACCAACTGGCTGCGGCTCGCGCCCAGCGACCTGGAGGCGGTGGTGCAGGAGAGCTTCGCCCGCGCGTTCTCCCCCAAGACCCGGCTCGCCTACGACGGCCTGCGCCCGTTCAGCGGCTGGCTGCTCTCCATCGCCCGCCACACCGCCCTCGACCTCGCGCGGCGCCGCGGCGTGGGCGGCGAGCCGGTGCCGCTGGAGGAGGAGCAGGCCTCGCTCACCGCGGAGGGCCCCGACCCCGAGCAGCAGGCGCTCGACCGCGAGCAGACCGGCCTGGTCAGGCGCTTCCTCGCCGGGCTGCCCGAGGAGCAGGTGGCCCTGGCGCAGGCGAGGTTCATGGAGGGC
>CAZAIE010000262.1:0-8302 GCA_964485035.1 uncultured Myxococcaceae bacterium
CCGAGGAAGCCGCCCGTGGTTCCACCGCAGTCCGAAGCGCCGCGGGTAGAGCAGAGGCGTGGTTGACATTTCCGACCGCTTGTCGCTAGAAACTTCGGCGGATTTCCTCACGATCCAGCCGGCCTGAAGGCCCTGGGAGCCCCAATGCGAAACCTCCTTGTCTCTGTGTGCGCCAGCCTGCTCGTCGTCGGATGTGCCCACCCGGCGTACGGGCCAAGCAGCGACGCGCGCCTGGAGGCTGCGACCTCGTCTTCGACCAGCTCCGAGGGGGCAGACGTCGCTGGCCTCAAGTGCGGTGAGCTGAAGGGGAAGTTCGCGGTCTCGCGTGACTCGGAGGTTCCCGAGGGCGAGCGCCTCACCAAGATGACCGAGGTCTTCGTGGCTGCCAAGGAGCGGTCCACCAAGCTCGACGACGCCGTGGCCAAGAACCCGGACCTGCTCTACAGCCCCGACGCTGACGTCATCAAGGCCAACCTGGACGAGTGCCGCACCTTCTTCGCCGATGTCCGCAGCGACTTCGACCGCTTCATCCGCGACCTCTGCGACCTGCCGGTCATCAAGGACGTGGCCAGCAGCCGCGACGTCGCCCGGGTCGAGCTGGGTGTCCTGCGCACGGCCATCACCGCCCTGGACTCCGACGACAAGGACGTCCTCATGAACAAGGTCGACTCCGCCGAGCGCAAGACCGGCGGGTCCAAGCCGGATGGGAACGGCAAGCCGGGCAAGAAGAAGTAGAAAGCCCAGCCAAGCTCCAGAGAATTTCGACGGGCGGGCCTTCGGGTCCGCCCGTCGTTTTCGTGCGGGCAAGCGATGTGCTTGGATTCCCTGGGAATTGTCCGATGGAGTCGAGACACTGACGAGAGGAACGGTCACAGGGCCGAGAACGTCGTAACCCGTCGAATTGGCCTGGGAAACCGTCCTGGAGACAGGCAACTTGGAGAGCGTGCTGACGATAATCCGAAAGACGAGTCCGCAGTCCAGATGTCGGATACCTCATCCGGGTTTCGTCAGAAATACTCCGGGTCACAGTTCCCGGCTTCGTTTCGAGGGTTCCATGCGGGCAAGCCAGACCTCAGGACAGGCGGCAGTCGAGACGGCGCTGACGTTCCCGATGCTGCTCTTCGCGATGCTCGGCATCCTGCAGCTCACGCTGTCGCAGCACGCGCGCATCCTCTCGGAGTACGCGGCCTTCAAGGCGGCGCGGGCGGGGAGCATCTATCGCGCGGACTGCGGCCGCATGAAGAACGCGGCCCTCACGGCGCTCGCCCCGAGCATGTCGTACACCATGGTCTCGCAGTCGGCGGACGCGGTGTACGCCGGCGCCCAGGTGGCACCCGGCGTCAACATGGTGCGGCTGTACCTGGAGACCCAGTCGAAGATCAAGTTCAACCGCAGCTCGCGGATGACCCCGCTGGTCTGGGTCGACTACAAGCTGGAGAACTTCGCCAACCGGGACTTCGACCTCCAGCTCACTGGCGGCGAGGACGTCGAGCGCATCCGGGTGAAGCTGGCCTACTTCTTCCAGTACCGCATCCCCTTCGCGAACTGGATCATGGTCCGCTACTGGCTGGCGACCAACCGGGCGTTCAACTGGGGCCAGTCCGACGGGTCGGACTCCACGATGATGGTGGTGAAGGCCAGGAACCCCGGAGCGCGCGCCAACGTCGACCGCGAGCTGGTCAACCAAGCCTTCATGAACATGTACATGGGTATCTACACCGCCCCCATCGTGGCCACGTGGGAAATGCGGATGATGAGTGACCCGCTGGCGGCGGCGACCCGTGCGTCAGGCACCTGGAAGTGCAAGTAGGGAGGCAGTCATGCGGTTGCGGACCCTCGAGCGACGCTCTTTCTTCGGTGACGAACGCGGCCAGGCCATCGTGCTGGCCGGGCTGTTGATGCTCTTCGTGTTCGTGGCGGTGATGCTCACCTTCGCCATCGGCCACCGGACCCGCGAGAAGATCAAGATGCAGGCGCTGGCCGACTCGGGCGCCTACAGCCTGGCGGTCGCGGAGGCGCGCACCTTCAACTTCTGGGCGTTCACCAACCGCGCACGGGTGGCCCACGACGTCGCCATCCTCTCGGTGCAGTCGCACATCAGCTACATCACCTACCTCGAAGGCATCATGGACGCCACCGGACGGGCGCTGAACCAGACCGCCTGGGAGATGGGGCTGGAGTGTCTGGCCCTGTGCTGGAACTCGGGAATCTGCTGCCAGTGCCCCATGGACATCAAGGCTGTCCGCAAGACTGCGAAGTACTTCCGCGGCTCGGACTGGCCCGCCGCCAAGTGGATGCACGAGCAGTGGCACCAGTCAGACACCTGGGACAAGGTCATCGGCGGCGCTGCGGTGAGCCACTACCTGGCCATCGGGGCTTTGCGCGCCGAGCAATACTGGATGGGGGCGCAGCTGCTCGAGGAGATCGCGCGGGGCCCGCAGCGCCTCGCGCAGACGGTCGACCCGAAGATCAACGCACCGGCGCTCTCCGGAGACGCAGTCACGCTCGGATACCTCATCGGTAACCCTGTGACCGGGGAGGGAGGCGCCGTGTACTTCCCGCCCCCCGGCCAGAAGGGCGAGGCAGGCGACGATTGGCTCGAGATCGCTGCGGCCACGCGCCACAACAACTGGGTCACCAACCGCAGCTTCGTGTGGGCGAGCCTCAACTGGGATGGCGCCTTGGCTATCGGCCTCTCGAAGATGGTCAGCAACTGCATCTACGAGGTTTGGCCCACCGCGAACGGCAACGCCAAGATCACCCAGACCGCCAACAGCGCCAGCGGCCTCGCCGGGCGCATCCACAGCGACCAGAGCGACACCATGCGCGGCTGGGGCGGCGAGCCAGAGGGCTACGGCGCCGAGGACCACGGCAGTGTGAACGTCTTCGTCGAGTGCTACGACGGCTGTGTGGGCTACGGCCGCGGCAGCACGCAGGTGGGTGTCTTCGCCGAAGCCCAGGACCACAACAAGCACTTCTACTCGGACTCTCCGGTGAACAAGTCCGAGAACGACATCCCCGCCCACAAGCTCCCCTCCACCGGCGGCGAGGATCGCATCTACATGACGCACCCCCGCTACAAGTGGGGCAAGCAGGACACCAACGTGGACTCGGTCTGGAACTACCCGAAGACCGTCACTCTCCTCACCAAGGAGATGCCGCCCAAGACACCCAGCGGGGACAAGCAGATCTACGACTTCAACTTCGACATGACGCTGCCCCTGCCGGCGCACTTCACCACCACCCAGAGCAAGGGCGACACGCAGGCGAACGGCAAGATGGCGGCCATCGCCGGCGGCATGGCCTACTACCACAAGCCGAAGAAGGGGAACTCCGACGCGTGGAAGGAGCCCCCCAGCTTCTGGAACCCGTTCTGGCGGGCGAAGCTGCACCCCCTGAAGCGCTCCGACTACGCCAAGGCAGTGGCCATTGGCCACACGTCTTCGGCGACTGGCACTCCCTACCTGGAAGGCGCTCAGGGCGCACACTGAACGAGGCTCCCATGCGACGAATGCGAATGCAGGACGAGCAGGGCGGGGCCACGGTCGAATTGGCGCTGATGTCGACGCTGTTCGTGCCCATGGTCATCTACGCCATCTACGTCGGCGAGGCGTACGTGGCGGGCATCAAGGCGCAGAGCGCGGAGATCGCCGCGGGGTGGGAGGTCACCGCCTACCTGCTTCACGACTACCGCAACGGCAACCCCGCCTCGCTGTACGACAACGCGCTCTCGCGGAGCGCCAACCGTGCCCAGGAGAGTCACAAGGACTTCGACTCCTTCGACGACACCGGCCGCACCGGGTATCTGGGTGTGTTCGGCTTCGACCGGCTCGAGTACGTGCGCTGCCAGCGCCGGGACATCAGCAACTTCGGCCCCGATGTTCACGGGACCAAGTACCTCAAGAAGGACTTCGGATGGATCGGCTGCGAGGCCGAGACCACGTTCGAGAACCGGCGGGCAACCACCGATGCGCACCGCGAGATGTGGCACGGCCGCCCGAAGATCATCCAGGACTCGTTCAAGCGCATGCGGATGTGCGGCAGCGGAGAGACGCTCAAGGGCTGCCAGCCGGCGGATGGCCAGCGTGGCTTCGTGGTGATGACCGACGACTGGGGGCTGGAGAACCCGGCCAAGGTCGAGGTGGGGAGCAGCGGTCCGAACCAGGAGTACTACAAGGTCGGCGCAGACATGTTCGGCGGGCTGGCCACCACCACGGCGCAGGCGGCCCTGGTGTCGACCTTCGGCTTCCTCGTGGGTGCCCTCGACCAGGGCGCCACCGACACCTTCAAGATGGGCTACATGGAGACCATCCGGACGAAGCGCCGGTTCCCGTCCCACGGCGGCAGCCAGTCGCTCCACCTCTCCATCGACCACGAGCAGGCGTCACCAGCGAACAACCAAGACGCCAACCTCTCGGACAAGACCTACGACGACCGTCACCAGACCAACTACATGGGCATGCAGGACCCGGACTGGAACCTTCAGTGATCCGTCGGCCGAGACTGTTGGCGGGGACGTTGGCGCTGGCCCTGGTGGCCTGCGCCGACCGGCCCTCTGCGCCAGCCGCCTCGGCCGCTCCCGCCGCGTCTCCGCCTGTCCAGAAGCCCGTGCCACCTGCACCGCCACCTGCACCACCTATCCAGCCGGCGCAGGCTGACGACGAGGCACTCACCCCCGAGCAGCAGGCCGGACTGGCGCCGGGGTGGCGCGACCGGCAGTCCCGTGCGCCGGTCCTGGGCGAGGAGGAGCTGCGCAAGCGGTTCGACCCGTTTCCCCGGGCGCTGGGGCCCATCACCATGATGGGCGACGAGATGGTGGCGATGCAGGTCCCGATGTCGATCGCGTTCTTCGAGACCGAAGCGAGCGCCTTGGAGATTCTGCAGTTCTATGGCCACCAGTTCTCGGCGCGCGGCTGGTCCTGGCAGGGGACCCGGTACACCCAGAAGATGGTGCCCCAGCCGGCCATCAGCGCCACCGACCCCAACGACTATCTGCAGATGAGCGTGATGGTGCTGCCCAACGGCAAGGACCAGCCCCGCACGGTCATCCTGAGCATCGCCGACGTACGGCCAGAGGCCCGCGTCCCCGACGAGGGCGACCTGCCCCGATACCCGGGCGCGACCCCGCTCACCGTGCGCTCCCGCGAGGTGGGGCTGCTGGGCTACACCCAGTCCTTCGTGACGCAGGACAAGGCCCGGGACGTGGCGGCGTTCTACTCCCTCAAGATGCGGGAGCTGGGCTACCGCGAGGGCTCCGAGGAAGGGGTTGGCCGCGCCTCCCAGGTCTTCGAGAAGCAGGGACGCAGGTGGCGTCTGCACATCACCGAGCGCAGTGAAGGGACCGCAGTGACCGCCATCAGCACCTCGGCGGAGGAGCGGGCGGAGGAGAAGCCATGAAGCGACGAGTCCTGGAGTGGGTCCGCCGTGGTCGGGCGCTCCTGCGTGATCAGAGCGGCCAGGCGATGACGGAGTACGCGAGCATCACCACCATCCTGCTGCTCTCCGGCATCGCGGCGGGCGCCACGTGGCCCTACACGCGTCAGCTCTTCGGAGCGATCCAGATCTACATCGACTTCTACTTCTTCTGCCTGAACCTGGCGGCGGGCTGACGATGCGCTATCTCGTGATGCTCGCATTGGCCGTGAGCCTGCTCTGGTCAGCTCCCGGAGCCGCAGCAGGGAATCCCTGCGACCGCGTCTGCAGCCCCGGACGGGTGGCCAACTGCAAGCGGAACTGCCCCACGTACTGCACGTCGCCTGCTGAGTGCGCCGACTGCAACGCCTCGTGCGAGATGTTCAAGGGCGACACCTGCCGGAAGAAGTGCGCCAAGGCGCAGCGGCTCAAGGAGCAGATGAAGGGCAAGGCGACTCCCGCACCGGCGCCGGACTGATCAGCGCTCCTCCAGCGCCTGCCGCTCCGCGTCGGCGTGGCGCAGCCGCTGGGCGATGGCCAGGGCCAGCTGCTCGAACAGGTGGTTCCCCAGTCGCGGGTCCTGGGCCGCAGCGGCGTCGAAGGCCTTCCTCGAGAGCACGAACAGCTCCACCGGGGTCACCGGCTCCGCAGTGGCCGACCGCCCGCGCTGATCGAGGAAGGCCATCTCCCCGAAGAAGTCCCCGCGGCTGATGGTGGCCAGGTGGTGTCGCTTGCCCCCCGCCAGCGGGAGCTGGATGTGGATGCGCCCGGAGCGCACGAAGAACATCTCGTCTCCGCCCTCGCCGACCCCGAACACCGGCTGCCCCGCCTCGACGCGGCGGGTCGTGATCGTCCGGGAGAGCAGCTCGCGGGAGGGCTCGGAGAGAGGCCGGAACACGGCGATCTCGGGAATCTCGAGCGGCGGGCGGGACTCGCCGTGGACCCAGCCCGCGGTGGCCAGCACCTGCTCCTCCATCCACTCCAGGGCGCTGTCGCGGGTCTCGAAGACGCGGCCCCGGTCGGCCTCCACCACCCCCAGCTCGCGCAGGTACCGCTCGATGGCCTGGCGGGAGGGGAGGTTGCTGGGCATGCCGGTGAAGAGCAGCTCGCCGCCCCGCTCCGCCAGCCGCTCCTGCATCTGCGTGAGCAGGTGCGCGCCGGTGTAGTCCATGGAGTCCACCCGGCGGAAGTCCAGCAGGACGAACCGGCGCGTGGCGAGGTCCGGCTCGAGCTCGGTCAGGAGCTGGTCGGTGGTCCCGAAGAAGAGGTCGCCCCGCAGCTGGACGAACAGGGCCGCGCGGCCGTGCTCGTCGAGCAGCCGGTTCTCCTCTTCGCTGCGCCGGCGCGCGGACCGCAGCGTGGAGAGGTCGAGCCGCCGGTGGATGACCGTCTCGCGGATCTGGTCGCGGATGAAGAGCACGATGGCCAGGCACACGCCGGTGAGCGACGCCTCGATGAGCCCCACCGTCGCCGCCACCAGCACCACCGCGGCGATGACCGCGAAGTCCAGGCGCGCCCCCCGGGTGAGGGCCAGGCGGAACATGCGGAAGTCGAACATCCGCCAGGCCACCACCAGCAGGATGCCCGCGAGCGAGGGCAGCGGGACCCAGGCCATCGCCGGGCGCAGCAGCAGGAAGCCCAGCAGGATGAGCACCCCGCTCACCAGGCCGCCCCACGGCGAGCGGCACCCCGAGGTGACGTTGATGAGCGAGGGCCCCATCGAGCCCGCTCCGGGGACGCCGCCGGTGACGAAGGACGCCGCGTTGGCCACGCCCTGGGCCACCAGCTCGCGGTTCGAGCGGTGCCTGCCGTGCGTGAGCGCGTCCAGCACCACCCCGGTCTTGAGGGTGTCGATGGACAGAAGCACCGAGAGCGTGGTCGCGGGGCCGGCGACCAGCCGCAGGTCCGACACCGCGAGCGAGCGCAAGGAGCCCAGCCGCTCGGCGACCGCCTCGGTGAACGAGCCGCTGGCGGCGATGGGACCGATGACCAGCGGGTTCTGCTCGAGCGTGCGCAGCTCGGGCCAGGCGAGGGACGCCGCGAGGTAGGCGAGCAGCCCGGCCGAGAGGCCCACGATGGGGCCGGGGACGACCTTGGTGTACTTCATCGCCACGGCCGTCGCGGCGATGGTCGAGAGGGCGATGGCCAGCGCCGCCCCGCTCCAGAGCGACGGCGTGGTGAGGGCCACAGGGAGGGCCACCTTCCCGGTGACGCCCAGCGCCTTGGGGAGCTGCGCCAGGGCGATGATGACCGCCACGCCCGAGAGGTAGCCGCTCACTACCTGGTAGGGGACGAACTTCATCAGCCGGCCCACCCCCAGCGCGCCGTAGCCGACCTGGAGCAGCGCCGAGGCGAGCGCGGTGATCCCCAAGAGGCCCAGCACGCGCTCCGCGGGGAGGCCCGTGGCCGACAGGTGAAGCGCGAGCCCGGACATCACCGCCGCCGCGGGCGCGCAGGGCGCGGTCACGAACCCGGGGTTTCGTCCCACCAGCGGCGCGACGATGCCCAGCGTCGCCGCGCCGACGAGGCCCGCGAGAGCGCCCATGCCCGAGAGCGCGGGGCTGACGGCCCCGAGGATGACCACCCCGAATGCGACCGAGGAGGGGAAGGCCACCAGCATCGAGGCCAGGCCTCCCCAGAGGTCCCCCAGGCCCGGTCCGCGTCTTCCCGGCTGTTCCCCCATGGCTTCCTCCGGTCGCGAGTGTAGTCCGGCCGGAAGAAGAGGGAGCTTCAGTCAGAAGGTCCCGCCCAGGACCAGCCCGTTGGGCGCGGGGGTGAGGGTGAGGCTCGCGCCCTGGCCGCTCACTTCCGGACGGGTGCGGTGCAGGAAGGGCACCAGGAAGCCGACCGCCGCCCCCAGCGCGCTGCCCACCACCACGTCGGACAGGTA
>CAZAIE010000263.1:0-8292 GCA_964485035.1 uncultured Myxococcaceae bacterium
CTCATCGCCTACTACCACAACGATCATCTTGGATCGCCAGTGTGGATGAGCGACGAGTCGGGGGCGGTTGTGTGGGAGGCGACCGCCACGACGTTCGGCGAGCAGTACTCGGCGCGGGCTCGTTCCAGCGAATGGGTTGAGCAACCGCTGAGGTTTCCGGGTCAGTACGATGACAACCTCGGGTCGCTCCCGATGGAATCGGGTCCGTACTACAACTGGCATCGGTATTACGACCCGGGGACGGGGAGGTATCTGCAGCCGGAGCCTCTCCTTCACTCGGCGAGTACCGTGCTGAAGCTCGATGTTGGGGGAACTCGTCCTCAGCCATATGCATATGCTGGAGGCAATCCGGGCATCTACGTTGATCGCGATGGGAAATTGCTTGTTCCAGTCATGGTGGGAGCCCTTGTGGTGTTGGTTCCTTTGGTGTTGGTGTACCAAACCGGAAGCGATGATGCGCAGCGAATCGGGAAGCTTGCGATGGGGTTGGGCGATACCACGGATACGGATCGCACGAATGCGATCCGTCACTGCATGTGGCAGTGTGAAATGACCCAGGAGAGCGGGAAGGCGTGGGCGACCGCAATTGGTTGGTGGCACGAGTTGGAATGGAATTCGGGAAACAACGCAGACAGGGAGGCCGACATTAAGAACAACGTGTGTGGCCGTGCGGTCGGTGGCCGCGATGGCGTGAACTGCGCTTGGGAGTGCGTCCTCATGTGGGAACAGGGCAAATTGTTCATGCGGTAGGTCTCAACAATGATGAATGGTTCACGCCAAGAAGGAGTGCTGCGGATTCGTCGAGTTGCGAGACCGGTTCTTGGAGCCGTTCTCGGTGTGTGCGGTGGCGTTGCGCTCGTCACGATTGCTGTGAAGGGTGTCCCTCAGCGAATGGAGGTGCAACTCGAGAACGGGGGGCGCAGTGAACTCTGTGTTCTTGAGCTTGTTGGTGATGGCCAGGGATTGGCGGTTTTCGAGCACCTGATCCAGGGGGAACGTGTACTTGCGCGATTCTGGACGCGGCCTCGGGAGTCGTGGTCGGTGCGGTATTCCTTTTGCGGCGCTCCGAGTGTCGAAAGGCCGTTGCATATCTATAACTGCGATCCGAGTCGCACGAGGGTGCTTGTGGAGGAAGAGGCAGTACGCCCTGCGGAGTACCTCGAGTAGCGGGGCGGCGGGAGCAGAGCGGCGGCCTCAGCACCTGGGAACCTCCTTCGGCTCACCCGAGATGCCGCAGGTAGCTCCCGGCCAGTCTTTCCGCGCACGCATCCCACGAGAACTCCGCCGCGCGCGCCCGTCCCGCCCTCGCCAGCTCCGCCCGCCGCCCCGCCGAGCCCAGCACCTCGCGCAGCCTCGCGGCCAGCGCCTGTTCGTCATCCACCGGGAAGGTGAGCGCCGCGCCGTTGGTGACCTCGGGCAGCGAGCCCGCATCGGAGACCACGGTCGGCGTACCGCAGGCCATCGCCTCCATCGGCGGTAGCCCGAAGCCCTCGTACCGCGATGGAAAGACGAACGCGGTCGCGCCGGTGTACAGCGCGGGGAGCGCGTCGTCGCCTACTCCCGGGACAGTGTGCACGCGGCCCTGAAGCCCCAGTCGTTCGATCGTCGGGGCGATGGTCTCCGGGTTGCGCCCGCAGAGCACCAGCGGCGGCGCGTCGGGCACGAGCCGGTACGCGCGCAGCAGCGCGGGGACGTTCTTGTGGGGCACGAAGCTGCCCACGTAGAGCAGGTACTCCGACGGGAGCCGCAGCCGCTCGCGCAGCGCCGCGACCTCCTCGGGTGCCACCGGGTGAAAGCGGGGATCCACGCCGTTGGGGACGACTTCGATCCGCTCGGGCGCGACGCCCAGGAGCCGGACGATCTCGCGCTTGGAGAACTCGGAGACGGTGAGCACGGCCTCGGCGCGACGGGCGAAGAGCCGCACCGCCGTCTGGAAGTACGTCTGCCGGTGCCGGCCGTAGAGGTGGGGGAGCACCAGGTAGTTCACGTCGTGCAGCGTGAGCAGGTAGCGGCACCCGCCGAGCAGCGGCGCCACGAACAGGCTCGCGTGGAACAGATCCACGCGTTCGTTGCGCAGGAGCCACGGCAGCTCGAGCTGCTCCTTGAGCGAGATGGACGTGGTCTGGGCCGTCACCACGCGCGCCTCAGGGACATGTCGGCGAATCGGCTCGGGCCGGCCCAGCGCCAGCAGCTCGTGGCCGGGGAGCAGGGGAGGCAGGCGCCGCAGCAGCTCCAGGGCGTAGCGCGAGATGCCGTCCGGCGGCTCGACCAGCATCCGCAGGTCCAGGGCGAAGCGGCTCACGTGGGTCCTCCCGGTGCGGATCGGCCGATCAGCTCGTCCCGGCGCAGCAGCCCGAGCATGGCGTAGGTGGCGAAGAAGCCGGCGGCCACCGCTGCCGCCTGCGCGACCTCGTGCAGCGGCCTGGTCTGCAGCCAGAACGCGATTGCCACTCCGCTCGAGGCCACCACTTTGAGTCCCCGCCAGCCTTCGCCCGTCTCGGACAGTCCGCGGCGCCAGCGCCACGCGACGAGTACGAGGAAGAGCATGGAGTCCGCGGCGAGGAGCGCCACCGCAGCGGCGAACGACCCGAACCACCGATACGCGATCGCGAGGATCGTCACCTTCAGCGCCGCCGATCCGAGCCGGAACGCCGCGGCCGCCCACGGGTGTCCGGCGGCGACCAAGAGCTGCAGCGCCACCAGGTTCGAGAAGTAGGGCGGGGCGGCCAGGGCGAGCACCGCCAGCGCTGGCCCGGTCGAGTCGTAGCCCGCGCCATAGAAGAGCCGCGCCACCATGGGAGAGAAGACCGCAGCGACGCCGGCGATGGGCGCTCCCAGCACCAGGCAGAGCCGGGCGACGCGCGTGAAGAAGGGTGCGAGCCGGCTCGGATCACCCGAGGCGGCCAGCTCGGCGACCACCGGGTAGGTCCCGCCCACCACGATGAGCGGCAGCGCCTGCGACGCGTCGAGGATCTTCAGGGCGGCGTTGTACTGGCCGATGGCCGCGTCCGAGGCCCCGAGGACGGCGAGCACCAGGTTGTCCAGGTAGAAGTACAGGCTGTGGGCGATCCACGCGGCGGCGGTCGGCACCGCGGCGACCAGCGCGACGCGCACGAACCCCGGCTCCCAGCCCACGCCGAAGGACAGACCGTCCTTCCGTCGCCAGAGCGAGCCCAGGCCCACGGCCAGCACGTTCGCCACGGCCACCGTCGCCAGCACGGCAATGAGCTTCGCGCCGAGGGCCACCGCGACGATGCCCGCGCCGCTCACCAGCAGCCGCGTGGTCACCCGGAAGCGCGCGTCCTCGGCCATCCGCTCGAACGCGGTGAAGACCGCCGTGTGGTAGTCGAGCCCGGTGTTGGCGGCCATGAACACCGCCATCAGGACCACCTCCAGCGTCCGCGCTCGGTCCGGGAGGCTGAGCGCCAGCCCAGCCGTCCCCAGCCCGACCAGGAGAATCGAGCCCCAGCGCAGCGGGGCGAAGGCACGGAGCCACGCTCCTGCCCGTTCCCGGTCGCGGGCGGCCTCGCGGGTGAGCAGGCTGTTCAGCCCCAGCTCGCCGCACAGCGCCAGCGTCCCCGCGAAGGCGTACGCCCAGCCCCAGCGCCCGAACCCCTCTGCGCCCAGGCCGCGTGCGAGGGCCAGGTTGAAGGCAAAGCTGATGACGCGGGCTCCGAGCTCGCCCAGGAACTTGCCGGTCAGGTTGCGTCGCAGCCGCTCGCGCATCTCACGCTCCGGCCCCCAGGAGCGCGGAAGCAGTATCATGCCCGCCCGAACGCGTGCACCGACCTGCTGGAGCCTCCTGCATGACCAAGCGCCCCGCCGTCTCGCTCTTCTTCCCTGCCTGGAACGAGGAGGACTACGTGGAGCGGGCGGTCACCCGCGCACACGCTGTGCTCTCCCGGCTCGGACGCGACTTCGAGATCCTCATCGTCGACGACGCCTCCACCGACCGGACCCGCGAGGTCGCGCTCGGACTGCAGCCGCGGTTCCCCCAGGTCCGGGTGGTGACCCACCCGGTGAACCGCAAGCTCGGCGGGGCGATGAAGACGGGCTTCGCCGAGTCGCGCGGGGAGGTCGTCGTCTACTCGGACATCGACCTGCCGTTCGACCTCGCGGAGGTGGAGCGCGCGCTGCGCCTGCTCGACTACCTCGAGGCGGACATGATCTGCGGGTTCCGCCACGACCGCACCAACGAGGGCCCGCGTCGCATCGTCATGTCCTTCGGCTACAACTGGCTCATCCGCGGGTTGTTCGGCGTCTACCTGAAGGACATCAACTTCTCCTTCAAGGTGGTGCGCCGGCGGGTGCTGGAGGCCATCGAGCTGAAGAGCGAGGGCTCGTTCGTCGACGCCGAGCTGGTCATCCGCGCGCTGCGCAGCGGCTTCAAGGTCTTCCAGATCGGCGTGGACTACTTCCCCCGGGCGCGCGACGTATCCACTCTGGCCTCGCCAAGTGTGGTCCTGAAGATCGTCAAGGAACTCGTGCAGCTCCACGGGGACCTGAAGCGCGTCCAGCCGCGCCCTCCCGAGGTGGTGCCGCTCACCTCCGCGACGCACCGGAGTTCGCGTGGATGAGGTGATGTACCGGGAGATCCGGCGGTTGGAGGCCCGCAACTGGTGGTTCGTGGGGATGCGGCGCATTGCCGGAGCGCTTTTGGGCGACTGCCGCTTCGGCACGGCCCTCGATCTGGGCTGCGGCAGCGGCGGCAACCTGGACCTGCTCGCTCGCCACGCGGACCGCGTGGTCGCGTGCGACCTCTCCCCGGACGCGATTCGCGGGCTCGATGGGCGGGTTCCAGCGGTGGCCGCCGACGGCTGCGCGCTGCCGTTCCGGGACGGCGCCTTCGACCTCGTGAACCTGTTCAACGTCGCCGAGCACGTCCCGGACGACCATGGGCTCGTCGCCGAGGCGCGGCGGGTCCTCAAGCCCGGCGGGGTGCTGCTGCTGGCCACCAGCGCCTATCCGGCGCTCTGGAGCGACCACGACGACGCCAACCGCCACGTGCGCCGGTACGAGGAGGCGGGGCTGCGCGGGCTGCTCTCGGGGGCGGGGCTCGAGGTCGAGCGGCTCACCTTCGCCAACGTAGCGCTCCTCCCGGCGACCTACGTCGTCGCCCACGCGCGCCGTGTCCTGAAGCGCTGGGGGCTCCTGAAGCCCTACGAGCAGAGCCTGCTCGACGTCCCGGGGCCGGCCAACGCCGCGCTCACCTGGCTGCTCTCCGCAGAGGCGCCGCTGGTGCGCCGGGTCGATCTGCCGGCCGGCGTCTCGATCCTCGCCAGGGCGCGCAGGCCATGAGCGTCCGGCTGGTCATCAACGCCGACGACCTCGGGCTCGCGCCGTTCATCGACGAAGGCATCCTCGAGGCCGCGCGGCTCGGCGTGGTCCGCAGCGCGTCGCTGCTGGCGTCCGGTCCGAGCTCTGAGGCCGCCGCTGGGGCCGCGAAGGCACAGGGCCTGGGGCTCGGCGTCCACCTCGCGCTCTCGGGCGGCCTGCCTCCCACCGCGCCTGCGGATCGCGTCCCGAGCCTGCTCGAGGGCGGCCGGCTGGTCCCGTCCTGGACCCGGTTCGTCCAGCGGTTCCTCGCGGGCCAGGTGCGCCTCGAGGAGGTCGAGCTGGAGCTCTCGGCCCAGGTCGAGCGGGTGCTGGGCTTCGGAGTGACGATCGACCACGTCGACGGGCACCAGCACCTGCACGTCTTCCCTGGGGTGCTCGATCGGGTGCTCCGGGTGTGCGAGCGCCACCGCATCTGGGCCATGCGGCTGCCCGCGGAGCCCGCCGGCCACGCCGACGCCGCCGGGGAGCTCAAGCGCGCCGCCGTCTCCGTCTTCGCCCGCGGCGCCAGGGCGCGCCTGCCGGGCTGGATGCGGGTGCCGGACACGTTCAGCGGCGTGGCGCAGAGCGGCCGGCTCGACGAGGCCTCGGTCCTGGCGTGGCTCGCGCGGCTTTCTCCCGGGACCCACGAGCTGGGCTGTCATCCAGGGAAGGGGAGCGGGGTGGTCCCGGCGGATCCGGGCTGGCGCGCGGCCTGGTCCCAGGAGCTCGCGGCGCTCACGAGTCCGCGGCTTCGGGCCGAGGTCGATCGACGCGGCTTCGGGCTGATCCGCTTCTCGGCGCTGTGAGCGGATTCGCCAATCGGGCCGCGAAGTTGACCCCCCAGGCGGCTGACCTCTACGATCCGGGTCATTTGGCCGACTCCGACAGAACAGGTCCCAACCCATGAGACGCGTCCTCCTGCTCACGCTGGCGCTCGCCGCGGCGTCCTGCGGCAACTCCACCCCGCCTCCGGTGACGCCTCGCCCCGACGCGTCCACCGTCGTCGACCAATGCGAGGGCGTCCTCTGTCTGCCCGGGGAGACGTGCAACCCCCGCTCCGGGTGCTACTGCACCGAGGGGACCTGCCCGCTTCCGGCGGTCTGCAACGAGGAAGGCCGCTGCGAGAACCTCTGCGCCAGCGCGGTGTGCGCCGACGGTGAGGCCTGCGTGCCCAAGACCGGCCGCTGCGAGTGCGGCAACGGCACCTCGCCCTGTCCCTCCGACCGCTTCTGCAACGAGGCCACCAAGCGCTGTGAGACCCGGTGCACGACGTCCTGTCCGCGCGGCGAGAACTGCGACCCGGCCACCGGCGTGTGCCACTGCGCCGACTGCACCGCCGAGGGCCTGGGCTGCGACCCCTCGACCGACCGCTGCGTGAACCGCTGCCCGGCCACCTGCCCTGCGGGCGAGCGCTGCGACGACAAGGTGGTGGGGGAGTGCCACTGCACCGAGACCAGCTGCGCCGCGGGCCAGGTCTGCGACGCCAACCGCCGCTGCGTGGACCTCTGCCAGGGCAAGGCCTGCAACGCTGGCGAGCGCTGCGACGGCCGCCTGGGCACCTGCGTGTGCGACGTCTGCGGCTCCCGCGACAAGTGCAACCCGGTCACCAACCGCTGCGAGCCCAAGTGCACCGGGGTGCAGTGCCCCGCCGGCGAGGCCTGCCTCGACACCAGCGGCGAGTGCCACTGCGGGCTGTCCCCCAACACCTGCCCCGCGGGGCAGAAGTGCGAGGCGGCGACCCTGAAGTGCGTGGGCATGTGCGAGGGCGTCACCTGCCCGGTCGCGGGCGAGCGCTGCAACGCGGCGAGCGGCGCCTGCGAGTGCGCCTCCACGCCCGACTCCTGCACCGCGGTGGTGGCCACCACGCGCTGCGACGCGGCGACGAAGAAGTGCACCGCCCAGTGCGCCGGGGTGAGCTGCGCCCCCGGCGAGTCGTGTGCGGCCACCAGCGGGCTGTGCCAGTGCCAGGCCTCGCCGACGGACACCTGCTCGGCTGCGGCGCCCACGCTGAAGTGCAGCACCTCGACCCTGCACTGCGAGGAGAAGTGTCGAGGGATGAGCTGCCCCACCGGCGAGGCGTGCGTGCCCACCAGCGGCGAGTGCCACTGCGGCATCCCCAACACCTGCCCCGCGGGGAAGAAGTGCGACACCGCAACCCTGACCTGCGTGGGGCTGTGCTCGGGAATCAACTGCAGCACCCCGGGTGAGTCCTGCGTCGCCGCGACGGGGGTCTGCGCTTGCACCACCTCTCCTGACAGCTGCACCTCGGTGGACCCCTCCAGCAAGTGCGACGTGGGCGCCAAGAAGTGCGTCTCGCAGTGCGCGGGGGTGGGCTGCGCGCCGGGCGAGAGCTGCAACCTGGGCAGCGGCGCGTGCGAGTGCGTGAGCTCGCCCTCCGACAGCTGCACCGCGGCGGTCTCGACCATGCGCTGCGACTCGGGGACCAAGAAGTGCATCTCCAAGTGCGACGGGGTCACCTGCAACGTCGGCGAGAGCTGCCTGTCTGCCTCCGGCGCGTGCGCGTGTGGGGTCTCGCCGAACACCTGCCCGGCGGGCAAGAAGTGCGACCCGGGGACGCTGCACTGCGTGGCGCTCTGCTCCGGGGTCACCTGCACCACCGGCGGGGAGAGCTGCGACACCTCGACCGGGGCGTGCGTCTGCACCGTCTCGCCCGACAGCTGCACCGCCTCGTCCTCGAGCACCCGGTGCGACGGCGCCACGCGGCGCTGCGTCTCCAAGTGCCAGGGCGTCTACTGCGCCGCGGGCGAGACCTGTACCCCCGCCACCGGGCTGTGCGCCTGCACCACCGCGCCGGACTCCTGCTCGGCGGCGGACTCGACCCAGAAGTGCAACTCCACCTCCAAGCGGTGCCAGTCCAAGTGCACCGGGGTGACCTGCCCCACGGGCGAGACCTGCACCTCGACCACCGGTCTGTGCCACTGCAACCCGTCCGCCCCGGCCTGCCCCGCGGGGCAG
>CAZAIE010000264.1:0-8288 GCA_964485035.1 uncultured Myxococcaceae bacterium
GTGCAGTCGCTCACGGCGCTGGGGCCGCGCACCGACGTGCTCGCGGCGCTGGCGCGGTTCACGGTCTCGCGGGTCTCGTGAGAGGAGCAGGGATGAAGGCCACGGCGAAGGCGCACCCGAACATCGCGCTGGTGAAGTACTGGGGAAAGCGGGACGAGGCGCTGCTCCTGCCACACCAGAGCAGCCTCTCGATGACCCTGGGCGGACTGAGCGCGACGACCACCGTCGAGTTCTCGGACCGGCCGGACGACGTCGCGGAGATCGACGGGCGGCCGCTCGCGGGCAAGGAGCTGGCGCGCATCGTGGCCCTCCTCGACTTGGTCCGGGCGCAGGCGGGGCTGAAGCTGCGCGCGTCGGTCTCCTCGAAGACCGACTTCCCTAAGGCCGCGGGGCTCGCCTCGAGCGCGGCGGGCGGGGCGGCGCTGGCGGCGGCGGCGTCCTGGGCTGCGGGGCTCGCGCCCGCGACGAAGGACCTGTCGATCCTCGCGCGGCGCAACTCCGGCTCGGCCTGCCGCTCCGTCGAGGGCGGCTTCTGCGAGTGGCGGCGCGGCACCGCGCAGGACGGCTCGGACTCCTACGCGGTGCAGGTCGCCGACGAGGCGTTCTGGCCCTCGCTGCGGATGGTGGTGGTGGTCTGCTCGGGCGCGGAGAAGCTGGTCTCGTCCCGGGACGCGATGCGCCACACGGTGGAGACCTCGCCCTACTACCCGGCCTGGGCCGAGTGCGCCGAGCGCGATCTCTCCGAGGCGCGCGCGGCCCTTTTGGCGAAGGACCTGGACGGCCTGGGCGCCGTGGCCGAGAGCAACGCCTGGCGCATGCACGCGACCTCGATGGGCGCGCGGCCGCCGGTGGTCTACCTGCTGCCGGCGACGCTCGCGGTGATCGACGCGGCGGCGAAGCTGCGGGCGCAGGGCGTGCGCGCCTGGTTCACGCTCGATGCGGGGCCGAACCCGGTTCTGCTCTGCGAGGCCGCGGACGCCGAGCGCGTGGTCGCGCGGGTGCGTGAGCTGCCGGGGGTGGAGCGCACGGTAATCGCCGGGCCCGGGGCCGGGGTGCAGCGGCTCTGACCGCTGCGTGACGAAGCTCACATCACGAAGAATTCCGAGCGCTTGTCCCAGTTCTCGCGGGGAGCCGGAACGTCCTGGCAAGTCGGACGAACCAACCCCCTGGAGAACCACATGGCAATCGCAGGACTCATCCTCGGCATTCTCGGTCTGCTCCTTTCCTGGATCCCCTTCGTCGGCTGGCTGGGCGTGCTGCTGGCGCTCATCGGCGTTGGCCTCGGCCTCGGCGGGATGAAGGCGAAGCGCGGGCTGGGCATGGCCGCGGCGATCATCGCGGCCGCGGGTCTGGCCATCGGCCTCTACATCCAGATCAAGAGCGTGCTCGCGGCCAAGGAGGCGGTGAACCAGATCTCCGCGGAGCTGGACAAGCCCGAGAACAAGAAGGCCTTCGAGGAGCTGAAGGCGGCGGCGAACGCTGCCGCGGCGGAGCCGGCCAAGGCTGCGGCCCCCGTGGAGGTGAAGGAGATCGATCTCTCGGCGTTCGGCCCCTCGTTCAAGGGGTACGTCGCGATGGCGCCGTCCACCTCGAAGGTCGAGTTCGACGACCCCAGCCGCTTCCTGCACATCTCCGAGCTTGACTACCTCAAGCTCAGCGAGGCTCCGTTCTTCGCCGACGGCATCGCCAGCCTGTCCAAGGACCCCGACAACAAGAACATCGTGAAGCTCGGTGAGCTGGGCGCGACCTACGAGCGCAACCCGCCTCTCGGCAAGCAGTGGTGCTTCGACTACCAGGTGAAGATCGGCGCGGACGCGTGGTCGTGCTCGGCAGAGTCCTTCACCAGCGCCGAGGTCGCCAAGCAGCTCCTGGAGATCTGCAAGAGCATCAAGAAGAAGTAGTTCCAGGGCCCAGGCTTCGGCGCCCTGGAGCCCGAAGCCTGCAGCCTGAAGCCTGAAGCCTGCAGTTGGAGGCAGCGACAGCGCTCGGCGTCGGGGCAACCCGGCGCCGAGCGTCCATTTCCGGTCCACCGAGCGTGAACAGCCAGCACGTCGGCCTCACAACGTGGGTCGGTCGGTCTTCGGCATTCCCATGCTGCCGGTTCGCTCACCCAGGATCGTGCGCAGCGCCACTGCGCCCAAGACCACGCCCCCGCCGACGAGTGCCCACGGTCCGGGACGCTCACCGGTGCCCAGCAATACCCAGAGCGGATTGAACACCGGCTCGAGCATCGACAGGAGGCTCGCCTCGCCCGCGGGGACGCTGCGCAGGCCGCGAGTGAAGGCGAGGTACGCGAGTCCCATCTGCACCACGCCGAGCCAGAGCAGCACGCCCAGCGCCGTGAGCGCCTGGGGCCCGGAGAAGGTCTCGCCGAGCGACGACGCGGCGAACGGCAGGGCGATCACCGCGGCCAGCAGGTTGCCCAGGGTCGTCGAGGGGATGGCGTCGCCGCCGCCACGGGCGTCGCGCCTGAGCAGGATCACGGACAGGCCGAAGAACACTCCGGACGCCACGCCCAGCGCGTTGCCCAGCGCCTGCCCGGCCTCGACGCGGCCCACGAAGAAGAGCCCCATCCCCGCGAGCGAGAGCCCGACGGCGACGACGTCCCGCCGCTGGAGCTTCTCTCCCAGCAGCCACGGGGAGAGCAGGAGCACGTAGGCCGGTCCGGTGTACTGCAGGAAGATGGCGTTCGCGGCCGTCGTGGTCTTGGTGGCGCTGACGAACGTCAGGATCATCAGCGCGTAGCAGAGCGCCGTGCCCCAGCGGGCCTGCGACAGCCGCGGGCGCAGGACCACCAGGTAGAACGCGGCGGTGATCGCCGAGCGGGCGCAGGCCACGGCCAGCCCCGACATCGGGGCGACCTTGATGAAGAGCCCGCCGGACGACCAGAGCAGTCCGGCGAGCGCCACCAGCAGCGCCCCGCGCAGGTGCGAGGGGCCGGGAGACATGGACTACTGCGCGGCGTGCCAGTACTGCGTGCGGCCCAGGAGCGAGAAGCCGACGTAGCCGCGGACCTTGAGCTTCTTCCCGCCGTCCTCGAGCGCCAGGTAGACCTTGTAGGTCTTGCCGTTCTCGGGGTCGAGGATGCGGCCGCCGGACCACTCGCTGCCGTCCTTCTTCAGGTCCCACATGATCTTCATGCCGATCATGGGCTGGTCCTTCAGCTCGCCCTCGCACTTCACGCACTTGGGGTTGGGGTCGTTCGGCAGGGTGTCGAGCAGCTGGGTGATCTTCCCGAAGAGCTTCCCGCCCTCCTCCCAGATCTCGACGACCGACTTCTCCTTCTTCGAGGCGTCGTCGATGGTCTTCCAGCGACCGACTGGGCTCTCGCGGTTGGCCTCGACCTTTGCCGCGGGCTTCTGCTCCACCGGTTTTGCCTCGGGCTTGGGCTCGGCCTTGGCCTCCGGAGCGGCGGCCTGGGGCTCCACGGGCTTGTCCGCCCTCGCTTCGGGCTTCGGTTCGGCCTTGGCCTCCTGGCGGGGCGGGGCGATGTCGGCGCGCGCGGCGGCGGGGACGAAGAGGGCCGCGGCGAGGGCGAGGCGGAGCAGGGTACGGGTCATCGTGTTCCTCCTGGAATGAGGGACGCAGAGTACCGCGTCCACGTTCGAGGAGGGTCGTGCGTGGTGGAAGGAGCCAGCGACCTACGGCAGCGGCAGCACCCGCCAGCCATCCCGGAGCTGCGAGAGCGAGCTCTCGAAGAACACCCAGATCACCAGCCGCTTGCCGGCGAGGTAGCCCTTCTTCGCGCGCTCGCGGTTGCGCAGCGTGATGCGCGTCGCGTCCACGCCGTCGATGAGCGTGCCCGCGAGGTCCACCGGCGTCTTCAGCTCCACCGTGAGCTGCTCGAGCAGCCCCGCCCCCACCGCGTGCATCGACGACGCCGGGGTGTCGCCCGCGCCCGCGTGGAAGACGAGCGCGTTGCTGTCGCCCATGAGCAGCACCGGGGCGTTGCGCGTCTCCTGGGGGAACTGCCGGGTCTTGGGGTGGCGCACGAAGCGCAGGTCCACCGGCTCGCGGACGATCTTCACCGCCGCCGCGCGCATCCACGAGAGCCCTCCCTCGATCGGCGTGGGCTTCCACTCGGTGTTCCACACGGGCGCGCCCGCCTGCGCCGCCGCGAGCCACGGCCGGTCCTTCACCGCCTCGGCGACGAGCTGCGCGAGCAGCACCTGCCCGCGGCCGTTCAGGTGGTGGTCGGTCTTGCAGTACAGCGTCGGCCCGCCGCGGCGCTCGAGCAGCGCGGGGAGCACGTCCAGCACGGCCACGCCCTGCTCGCGCAGCGCGGCGAAGAACTCCTGCTCCACGGTGTCGAGGCGCCCCAGGGGCCCCGCGATCGGTGACGCGCCGGGCAGCCACTCGGGGTGCACCAGCGCCTTCGGCGGGATGGGGACGACCAGGAGCTCGACCCCGCGGGCCTCGAGCTGCTTCTTGAAGTCCACGATGGCGACCAGCGGGTCGGCGCGGCGGCCCTTCGCCGCCTTCGGTGCGTCCTCGCCCCAGAACCTGCCCGCGCCGAGCGCGCGCAGGTGCTCCTCGAGGAAGAGCTCGCCCTTCTCGCCCTCGACGACGTAGTGCGTCTTCGCGGCAGCCTTCGAGAGCTCGCCGCAGCGGGCGCGGAAGGCCTGCGGGTCGGGCTGGGCGGCGAGCGCCGCGGTGAGGACCAGCACGGGGATCACGGCAGCACCTCCTCGGCGAACAGCGGCTCGGCGGAGAGCAGGTCGTCGTCGTCCAGCTCGGACCGCGCCACCCGCTCCAGCTCCTGCTCGCGCTCGGCCCACGGCCTCAGCCGGAACGTCAGCGGCTGCCCCACGCGCTGCCGGCCGAACGGCGTCCAGCGCCCGTCGGTCATGCCCCAGGCGTAGACCAGGGCCTCCACGCCCGGCAGCGGCCCGTCGGGCCCCTCGAGGTCGATCACCCTGGCCGAGCGGAGCTGGTCCTTGTACGGCGTGGTCCCCGGCCGCGGAATCGGCGAGAGCGCGGCCAGCGTTCCCCGCACGGTGAGCGACTGCCCGGGCGAGAGCGAGAGGTAGCGGCGCTGCGGCGCCTGTCCCAGCTCCAGCGGCACCGGCCGCCAGTCCCCGATGGCCAGCTCGCGCAGCGCGAACTGCCAGACGACCACCCGCTTGCCCTTCAGCCTGTCGCGGCCGCGCGCGAGCTCGCGGGCGAGCATCTCGCGGGTGGCGTTGGAGCTCTTGCCGTTGCGCAGCAGGGTGTCGATGGGGCGCTGCAGCCGCAGCGCGAGCTGCTCGACGAGGCCGGCGGACTCGCCGAAGCCCAGCCCCTGCTGCGAGTAGATGTTGGAGAAGGAGTTGCCCAGCACCAGGAGGTCCGCCTCGCGCTCCGGCTGCCAGGCGTCGCCCTGCGCCGTCCGCACCGGGTGGATCTCCACGGTCTCGGCGGCGAACGGGCCGTGGCCAGGAGGCAGTCGCAGGACGGTGAGGATGTCGCCGCGCCCGGTGAGCGTCTCCGGCTCGGCGCGCACGTACCCCGCCGGCTCGGTCTCGGGGAGGACGCCCAGGCCGCGGATGCGCGCCGCGAGCGCCTCGGCGACCTGCTCCATCGCCTCGGGAGACCAGTGCGCGTCGGTCTTCAGGAAGGCGGGCTTCCCGGTGCGCTGCGACCACTCGGTGAGCAGCGGTGCCGGGTCGAACACCTCCACGCCCGCGGCCGCGAGCTGCTGGAGCATCGGCGCGAGCGAGGCGTTCTGGGGCACCGGGCCCTGGTATCCGGGCGCGAGCGCGGTGGGCATGAGCTGCTGCTTCTCGGGTGAGAGGACCAGCAGGAGCCGCGCGCCGCGGGCCTCCACCTGCTGCTGGAACTGAAGGATGGCCACCCGCGGATCCGCCTCGCGCGGCGCATCGGCGGCGGCGCGGCGCCGGGCCAGCGCCGCCTTCGAGAGGAACGGCGGGCCCAGGGTGTAGTCCATCGCCGAGCGCAAGAAGAGGGTGTCGTCGCGTCCCACGGACGCGCCGTTGTTCCCTGCGCGGAAGGTGGAGGTGAGCGCGAGCTGCGCCCAGGGGAAGGCGTGGCGGCCGAAGACCGACTCCTCTTCGAGCGTCGCCTCGAAGCGGCGCAGTTCCGAAACCAGCGTCCGGTTCGCCTCGAGCGGCGGCGTCCCGCGGGCGAGCGATGCAGCGGCCGCGCCCAGCGAGCGCAGCGGCTCCACCGCGTTCCAGCGACCCGCGCGCAGCTCCTCCACCGTCTGCAAGAGGGGGAGCCCGACGACAGTGAGCAAAAACCCCGCGACCAGGAACGCCGCGGTGCCACGGCTGACGGCGGTCCCGCCCAGGTCCTCCCGGGCCTCCGTCTCGCGGTCGCGCTGGCTCGTGCTGCGGTGCATCCAGGTCCCTCGGTCAGAAGATGAAGTAGATGAACGGGTTGTACTGCTGCGTGGTGAGGACCAGCAGGCTGACCCAGAGCAGCGCCAGGGCGAGCGCGGCCTTGGGCAGCGTCAGCCGCTGCGTGAAGGCCCAGACCTGCGGGAAGAAGAAGCCCACCACCGAGGCCGCGGCGAGCGTGGTCAAGAGGTAGGGCTGGCGCACCAGCGCGGAGGTGAGCTGCGCCGGCGGCAGCGGATCGCCGAGCCCGGCCATCGCCTTCCAGTACGCGAGCGCGGACTCCAGCGTCGGGGCGCGGAAGGGGACGCGGACCAGCGCGTTGAGCGCGAAGGTCACGGTGATCTGTCCGGGGATGGGGAGGCGGTGCCAGAGCGTCTTCTTCCCGTTGAGCCGCTCCACCGTCATGAAGAAGGCGTGCAGGGCGCCCCAGAGCACGAAGGTCCAGTTGGCGCCGTGCCAGAGGCCGCCCAGCAGCATCACGAGCCACACGTTGACGTAGGTGCGCAGCGGGCCCTTCCGGCTCCCGCCCAGCGGCTTGTAGAGGTAGTCGCGCAGCCAGGTGGAGAGCGAGAGGTGCCAGCGGCGCCAGTGGTCGATGAAGGACGTGGCGAGGAACGGCGCGTCGAAGTTGCGCGCGAAGGTGAAGCCCAGCATCAGGCCCAGCCCGATGGCCAGGTCGGAGTAGGCGCTGAAGTCGAAGTAGAGCTGCAGCGAGAAGGCGAGCGCGCCCAGCCAGGCGTCCGCGGCGTGCAGGGTGTGCGAGTCGAAGGCGAGGTCGGCGGCCTGGCCGCAGGGGTTGGCCAGCAGCACCTTCTTCGCCAGCCCGAAGGCGATGAAGGCCACCCCGCGCGCGAACTTGTCGAGGGTGTGCTCGCGCGAGGCGAGCTGGCTTGCGACCTCGGTGAAGCGGACGATGGGCCCGGCCACGAGCTGCGGGAACATCGACACGTAGCAGCAGTAGTCGAGGAAGCTGCGCATGGGCCGCGCGTCGCCGCGGTACACGTCCACCGCGTAGCTCATCGACTGGAACGTGTAGAAGCTGATGCCCAGTGGCAGCACGATGCGGAAGGCGAGGTCCAGCCGCAGCGACTGCAGCCCCAGCGCGGTGACCACGTTGTCCCAGCTGTCGGCGCCGAAGTTGAAGTACTTGAAGAACCCCAAGAGCGAGAGGTTGGCGACGATCGAGGCGGTCATCGCGATGCGCCGGCGGCGGTGGCGCCGCGCGCCCTCGGGGCCCACGCGTTCCGGCTCCGGGACCGGCTCGCCCATCACCTGTCCCGCGCCCCAGTCGATGAGCGCCTGGAGCAGCATCAGCGGCGCGAAGGCGGGGTTGGTCCAGCCGTAGAAGCCGAAGCTCAGCAGCGTCAGCGTGAGCCGGCGGCCGCGCAGGGGCGTGAGGTAGTAGAGCCCCAGCGCGAAGGGCAGGAACCAGAAGAGGAAGATCTGCGAGCTGAAGACCACGCGGCAGCTTAGGGGGAAAGCCGCCGGGGAGCCCAGCGCCGAGGCGCTGGGCTGTTCGAGGTGCTGGTCGCAGCCGGTGGGCGGCCTCCCCCGGCTCTCAGCGCTCGCAGAGATGCCGCACGCAAGAGCAGCCGAGTGATGCCCGCAACCTTTTCATGGGGCGCGTCGCCGTTCCGTGGGTTGCCGCTCCGGAACGGTGCAAGCACTCCGTGCGGCGCACCGTGTCGAGGACTACAGTCTCGCTGTTCTGAAGCACCTGGAAGGTGAGCAGGCATGGGGTCCCCCCACAAACGTTGGCCCCCGATCGCCCTGGCCCTGTCGGTGCTCCAGAGCGGCCGCCGCGGCTTCCTCGTGGTGCTGGGGACGGTCAACCTCCTGTTCCTCGTGGCCGACGCGCTGATGCCCCACCCCCATCCCGCGGTGGTCCTGACCGCGCGCGCGCTCCTCTCGGCGGTCTTGTTCGGGGGCGGCTGGCTCTCGGGGCGGGAG
>CAZAIE010000265.1:0-8264 GCA_964485035.1 uncultured Myxococcaceae bacterium
CACCCGGCCCCCGCCCGTGCCCAAGCGCGAGCGCCGCAGCGCCATCACCGACGAGGACCGCACCTTCCTCGACCGCACCTTCGGGTCCATCGCCGACCGCAAGGCCGAGCTGCTCGCCGAGGCCAAGAACCAGGTCCGTCGCGCCCCCAAGCGCGAGATGCTGGCGACCCCCGAGGGCAAGCTGCAGCTCCTGCGCGAGGAGGTGAAGGTCCGCGAGTCCCAGATCGCCCGCATCAGCGAGATCTGGGCGAGCCGTGAGCGGGAGCTGCAGACCGCCGACGACCGGCTCCACGAGAAGGACGTGGAGATCCAGTCGCTC
The DNA here is from genome assembly GCA_964485035.1 of uncultured Myxococcaceae bacterium. Lineage (GTDB taxonomy): Bacteria > Myxococcota > Myxococcia > Myxococcales > UBA5297 > CAZAIE01. Next base: position 320 of record CAZAIE010000265.1, read on the forward strand.
AAGAACGCCGTCGACGACCACATGCGGCGCTTCAACGAGGCCCAGGCCGCCTTCGTCACCAAGGAGCACGAGCACGGGGCCGCCATCGACGACCTGCTGCTCCAGAAGTTCTCGCAGGAGAAGGAGCTCATCGAGGTCGTCGCCGGCAAGGAGAAGGAGATCAATCTCCTCAAGAAGGAGATCCGCCACCGCGACGACGAGCTGTCCGCCCGCTCCGTGGAGATCGACAACCTCCACCGCGAGTACGACGCGCTGAACAAGCAGTACCAGGTGGACGTGCTCAAGGGAGAGATGCGGGAGAAGGACCTCGGCCACGTCATCGCCGTCCGCGAGGCGGAGATCGCCGGCCACGTGGACGACCTGGACACCGCCCACGCATGGGTCGCCGAGTTGGTCGCCGAGCGCAACGCGCGGCTGGCCGAGCGCGAGCGGGAGCACCGGGCGGCGGAGCTGGAGCTGGTGCGCACCCTGACCGCGCGCGACGTGGAGGTGCGGGAGCTGCGCAGTTGCCTCGACGCCGCGCTCGCCGGGCAGCTGCTGGAGCGCGCCTACCAGGACGCCCAGGCTGCCGAGGCCCGCGCCGAGCGCGCCGACCTCGAGGCGCGCCTGGCCGAGGTGGAGCTGGAGCTCTCCGACCTGGACCGCGCCCGCACCGACCTGCGCCACCAGCGCGACGGGATGTTCCAGGCGTTCACCGAGCGCGTCTCGGTGCGCGACGAGCGCATCGGCAAGCTCACGCAGACGCTGAAGGAGGAGCAGGACCGCGCCGTCGCCAAGGAGGCGGAGCTCTCCAACGAGATCAGCGCGAACCTCACCAAGATCGGCGAGCTCGAGGGCGAGCTGGACGCGGTCAAGACCCACGCCGAGCAGGTCGAGGCCGAGCTCAACGGGCAGATCGAGGCGCTCAACGGCGATCTCGAGCTCACCCGTGGCGAGCTGGCCCAGGCCCGCGCCGAGATTGAGGAGCGCGTCCGGCTGCACGCGGAGCTCACCGCCGCCAAGGCGCAGTCCGAGGCGGAGCGCGACGCGAAGTACGCTGCGCTGGAGCAGGCCAAGGCCGAGTCCGAGGCGGCACGGGACGCGAAGTACGCCGCCCTCGAGGAGGCGAAGGCGCAGTCCGAGGCGGAGCGCGACCAGCGCTTCCAGGAACTCTCGGCGGCCAAGGACACGCTCGAGGCGCAGCTCACCGGACGGATCGAGGAGCTCACCCGGGAGCTGGCCGACACCCGCGCCGCCGCCGCCCAGCGCGAGGCGGAGCTCACCGACGCCGTCGCCGCGCGCGACGAGCAGATCCGCGGGCTGCAGGCGGACCTCGCCGCCCTCACCCAGGCCAAGGCCGACAGCGAGCGCGAACTCTCCGAGCGGCTGGCGGCGCTGGAGCAGGCCAAGCTCGACAGCGAGCGCGAGCGGGACGAGAAGTACGCCGCCCTCGAGCAGGCCAAGGCGGACTCCGAGGCGGCGTGGGACCAGAGGTACGCCGAGCTCACCCAGGCCAAGGCCGACAGCGAGGCGGCGTGGGAGGCGAAGTACGCCGAGCTGACGCAGGCCAAGGCCGAGAGCGAGCGGGCCCGCGACGAGAAGTACGCCGAGCTGACGCAGGCCAAGGCGGACTCCGAGGCGGCGTGGGAGGCGAAGTACGCGGCGCTGTCCCAGGACAAGGACGAGGCGCAGGCCCGCTATGAGGCGCGCATCGCCGAGCTGGAGGCGAACGTCCAGCGCCTGGAGCAGGCGCTGGCGGCGCTGGACCAGGCGAAGGCCGAGAGCGAGGCGGCGCTGGGCGAGCAGATCGCCGGGCACCTCTCGCGCATCGGCGAGTTGGAGGGCGAGCTCGAGGCGACGAAGCAGGCCGCGGCCGAGCGGGACGCCGAGCTCTCCGCCGAGGTCGCCCGTCTCACCGGCGAGCTGGAGCAGACCACCGCGACGCTGCGGGCCACCGAGCAGGAGTTGGCCAGCACCCGGGCCACCCTCGCCTCGACCCAGCAGGAGAAGGCGGACCGCGAGGCCGACCTCGCCGCCGCGCGCGCCGAGATCGACCGGCTGCAGCAGGAGCTGGCCGCACGCAACCAGGCCGCCGCGGAGATGCAGGCCCGCCTGGAGGCGGACGTCGCGGCGCTGCAGGCCGCCCTCGCCGCCGAGCAGCAGGCCCGCGCCGGGGAGAACGCCGCGGCCGCCTCGCGCATCCAGGACCTGGAGGCCCAGGTCGGGGCGCTCACCGGGGAGCGGGACCTCGCCCGCGAGCGCGGTGACGAGCTGGAGTCCGAGCTCACCGAGACCAAGACCGCGCTCGGCAACCGCGAGGCGGAGCTCACCCAGGCTCGCACCCAGGTGGCCGAGGCCGAGACCCGCGTGGGTAGCCTGGAGGACCGGCTGGAGGCGCAGACCGCCGACGCCGCGCGCCGCGAGGACATGCTGAAGAAGGACCTCGCCGCAAGGACCCAGGAGCTCGCGGACGAGAAGCGCAAGCGCGAGCAGCTGGCCGCCGAGGCCCGCCGGGCCCACGACGCCGCCCAGCGCGACGCCGCGGGACGGGCCGAGCAGATCAAGACGCTGGAGGCGAACCTCGCCACCGAGCGCGACCGCTCGCAGAAGGCGGCGCAGACCGCCGCGGCGGAGAAGGCCGCGCTGCAGGCGGACCTCGCCGGCGCGCAGGAGGAGCTGGGCCGGCGCAGCGCCGAGGTGGGCGACCTGGGGGCCCGGCTGGAGCAGGTCCACGTCGAGCGCGACCAGGCTCGCCGCGAGATGGCGGCCGGGTTCGCCGCCCGCGACGCCAAGCTGACCGAGGGGGCCTCCGCGCTCTCCGCGGAGAAGGCCGAGCGCCGGCGCGAGAACGAGGACTGGGGCAACAAGCACGCCAAGGAGCTCGCGCGCATCAAGGAGCTGGCCCAGGCGCTCGAGGTGGGGAAGGCCGAGCGCGCCAAGCTGGTCGCCGAGGCCAACGAGAAGCTCACCGCCCGCGCCAAGCGCATCCAGGAGCTGGAGGCGGCGGTGGAGGCCGCCAGCAGCGCCAAGGCCCGGGCCGAGCGCGAGGGCAACTCCAAGGTGGCCCAAGTCGAGGCCAAGGCCGTGGAGCTGCTGCAGCGCCTCCAGGCCGCCGTGCGCGAGAAGAAGGAGCTGGAGGCCAAGCACCTCAAGGAGCTGGAGGAGCTGGGCCACAAGCACAAGGGCGAGCTGGACCGCAAGGACCAGCAGCGGCAGCAGGAGATCCAGCGGCTGCAGTCCTCGGTGCAGGAGAAGGCCAAGGCCCTCAAGGTGGCAGAGCTCGAGCTGGCGCGGTTCAAGTCCAAGGGCGCGATGCCCGCAGTCGGCGCCGCCCGCCCGGCCGCCGGCGCCGTGCGCCCCGCCGCGGCCGCTCCTGCCCATCCCGCGCCTGCGGCCCGCTCGCCGTTCCCCGAGCCCTCCAACGACGTCGAGGAGCCCGAGGAGCGGACGGTGGTGATGCAGGTCCCCGTCTCGGCGCTCAAGCCGGAGCCGAAGAAGGACGACGACTGGAATGACGTCGTGGACGCCATCGACAAGATGGATGGCTAGCCGCTCCCTGCGGCCCACGGGCGCCACAGCGCTGACCCCTCCCCCAGGCCGCCGGCGGCGCAGGCCGGCGCGGGGGAGCCGGGGAGCAAAGGAACCCATCATGGCTCGCGTCTCGTTGCTCCTGCTCGCCCTCCTGGCGGCGTGCGAGGACCGGACGCCGGTGGTCGAGGTCCCCGAACTGGACGCCGGGGGGCTCTCCTGCCGGACGGGCGAGGCGCCCCGCTTCGGGGCCTGTGTCTGCGCCACCGACCTCGCCTGCGGGGCAGGGGAGTACTGCGAGGCGGTCACCGGGCGGTGCCGGGCCCTCAACCCCGGGCCCGACGCGGGCCAGTCGACGTGCCTTCCCGGCGCCCGCCGCTGCGCGCCCGCGGCCGCGGATGCGGGGGGCTCGCAGGCGGTCCAGGAGTGCCGGGCGGACGGCTGGATGGACGTGGAGGCCTGCCCCGCCGAGGGCGAGTGCACGCTCGGGCCTCAGGGGGTCTACTGCGCGGTGTGCCGGCGCGGCGAGACCCGCTGCCAGGGCGAGACCACGCTTCAGCGCTGCGACGACCTGGGCGCGGGCTGGGTCTCGACGCCCTGTCCCGCCGGCCCTGACTCGAGCCCCTCGCGCTGTCGCGCCGGGCAGTGCGAGTCCTGCACCCCGGGGGCCCAACGCTGCAGCCCCGACGGGAAGACCCTGGACACCTGCCGCGCCGACGGGACGGGGTGGACCGCCTCGACCTGCGCGGTGACCGGGAAGTGCGTGGCCACCCCAGCCCCTGGCGACGGCGGGACGGTCCTCTTTGCGGCCTGCGTGCCCCCGTCGTGCATGCCGGGGACGCGCACCTGCAAGGACGGGACGCACGTCCTTCTGTGCCGCGCGGACGGGCTGGGCACCGAGGAGAAGGACTGCCGCAGCCTCGACCGCTTCGCGACGCCCGAGGCGACCTGCGTCGACGACGAGTGCCTCGACCCCTGCGCCGCCGCGGCGCGGGAGTCCTCGTACCTGGGCTGCGAGTACTGGGCGGCGGTGACCAGCAACACCCAGCTCGACGGGGTCTTCACCGGCGGGGCGGTGCTGGGGACGCAGCCCGACGCGGTCAGCGAGTTTGGCCTGGTGGTCTCCAACCCCAACCCGGTGGCGGTGAAGGTGAAGGTGCTGCGGATGAAGGGCGGAGTGGAGCAGGCCGCCCCGTCCGACCCCGCCCCGGATGCGAGCGGGAGCCTCACCGTCGCGCCCGGCGCGCTCCAGGTCATCCGCCTGCCCTGGCAGGCGGTGAGCGAGACCGGCGTGCGGCCCTACGCCTACCGCCTGCTCGCGAGCCGCCCGGTGTCCGCGCACCAGTTCAACCCGGTGGTGGCCTCCAAGGGCGGGGTGTCCAGCCGCAGCAACGACGCTTCGCTCCTCATCCCCGCGCACATCCTCGGCGGGGACTACGTGGTCCTGGGCCAGGAGCACATCGCCCTCACCATCGCCGGCATGGTGGGCTGCCTCACCGACGCGGACTGCCCCGGCGCCGGCAACCGCTGCCAGGACCACACTTGCACCCAGCCCCGCCGGCTCGACTACCCGGCCTTCTTCTCCATCGTCGCCCCCCAGGGCGGCACCCGGGTCACGGTGCGGTTCTCCGCGGCGACGCTGGCGGCCAAGAGCGGGGGCGCCGTCGCCGCCCAGGCCCGGAACTCCACCGCCTCCTACGTGCTGGACCGCTACGAGGTGCTGCAGTTCTGGTCCGCGCCCGAGGCCACGCCGGTCGAGTGCGTCGACTACCCGGCGGGCGCGGAGTTCGCCGACGCCTGCCGCTACGACTCCGACCCCACCGGCACCCTCATCCGGGCGGTGGACGTCTCCGACCCAACCGTGGAGAGGCCGGTGGCCGTCTTCTCGGGCGCGGACTGCACCTTCAAGCCCTTCAACAAGTTCGCCTGCGACCACGTCGAGGAGATGATGCTCCCGTTCTCCACCTGGGGCCGGTCGTACGCCGGCGCCAAGTCGGCCGCGTACCGCGACGGCGCCGGCAAGCCCATCGCCTCCCCGTCGCCGGACTACTGGCGGGTGGTGGGCGGGTGCGGGAAGGCCAGCTGCCCCCAGGGCACGCGGCTCACCATCGAGCCGCCGCCACTCTCGGTGGTGCAGGCGGGCTACTGCCAGGGGAACGTCTGCACGCTCCCGCCCCTGGACCCTGGGAGCGCCTCGCCCACCGCGGCGTGGCTGGAGTTCAAGCACCCGGGCGACTTCACCGTGCTCGCCGACCAGCCGGTGATGCTCTCCCAGTACTTCACCGGGGAGAACGCCAACGCGGGCTCCGCAGAGGGCGACCCCTCGCTCATCCTCACCCCGCCGGTGGAGCAGTGGCGCACGAGCTACCACCTGCTCGCCTCGCCGACGCTGGCCCACAACTACCTCTCGCTGGCCGCCCAGACCGCGGCCGCGGGCATCCGCGTGGACGGCAAGGACCTGACCGCCGCGAACTTCCCCGGGCTCGAGCAGCGGCAGATCCCCGGGGGCGGCTTCGTGGTCTACACCGTGCCCGTGGCCGGCGGCAGCCACCGCATCGAGGCGCAGGCGAAGGTGGGCGTCACCATCTACGGCTACGACCGCTACGTCTCGTACGGGTACACCGGCGGCCTCGACCTCCAGCGCATCACCGTCATCGCGCCGGGGGGGTGAGGCCCTTGCCCTCCGCCTTGGGTCCGCGCTGGCGGCCGGGGTGCATCTCCATGCCCGGCTCGTAGCGGGTGGTGCGGTTGCGGCCCCCGCGCTTGCTGGCGTAGAGCGCGGCGTCCACCGCGTCCAGCAGCCGCTCCATGGTCTCGCCGTCGTCGGGGAAGGTGGCCAGGCCCAGGGAGATGGTGACGCGCCCTCCCGGCTGCTGCGCGGCGAAGGGGAAGTCCAGCCGCTCGATGCCCCGGCGCAGCTTCTCGGCGACCTCGGTGGACTCGGCCACGTCGCACTTGGGCAGGAGGATCATGAATTCCTCGCCGCCCCAGCGCGCCACCGTGTCCACCCGGCGGACCGAGTTCTTCAAGAGCTCGGCCACCTGGCGCAGCACCACGTCCCCCGCCGGGTGGCCGCAGGTGTCGTTGAGGGTCTTGAAATGGTCGATGTCGATCATCAGGACCGAGAACCCGGCGCCGAAGCGCTGCGACCGGACGATCTCCATCTCCAGCCGGGAGAGCAGCTTGCGCCGGTTGAAGAGGCCGGTGAGCGCGTCGGTGAGCGAGAGCTCCAGGGTCTCGGAGAACAGGTGCGCGTTGAGGATGGCCATCGCCGCCTGGCTGCCCACCAGCGAGAGCAGCACGATGTCGTTCTCGCTGAAGCCGTCCTTCTTGAAGCGCACGAAGTTGAAGACCCCCACCAGCCGCTCCTTGCTCACCAGCGGCACCGCCAGCATCGAGCCCTCGCCCGGCGGGTCCTGCGGGCCGGGCACGTAGCGCGGGTCGGTGCGGGTGTCGGCGATGTAGAGCGTCTCGCGCGACTGCGCCGCCATGCCCGAGGCCCCGGTGCCCAGCGCGAGCCGGAAGTCGGCGAGGTCGTCCTGGCGGAAGCCGAAGGACGCCGCCACCTGCAGCGCCTTGCCCGACTCGTCGAGCAGCATCACCGCGAACTGGTCCACCCCCACGGTCACGCCCACCATCTCCGTGACCAGGTGGAGGATCTCGGGGAGCGCCAGCGAGGAGTTGAGGGAGCGGGTGATGTCCAAAAGCAGCGTCACCTCGCGCACCCGGCGGGCGAGGGCGCGGTTGGCCTCCTCGATGACCCCGTTCTGGCGCTCCAGCTCCGCCTTCAGGGCGAGCTCGCGCTGCATCGACTCCATCTCGCGGGACGTCTCGATCTCCGCGACCTTCATCTCGGTGATGCGCGAGACCATGGAGTTGAACGCCGACGCCAGCCGGCCGATCTCGTCGGCGGTCTCCACCTTCGCGCGGACCAGGAAGTCGCCCTTCTCCGCGCGCTGCATCGACTCGGTGAGCCTGCCCAGCGGGCCGGTGATGAGCAGGTGCAGGAGCACGAAGGTGGCGGCCACCACCACCGCGAGCAGGCCCACGAGGAACGCCAGCACGCCGCGGTAGAAGCCGTTGAGGTCGTCCTCGACGCGGGGCTTGGCGATGACCGCCTGGACGGCTCCCACCCGGAAGGCGTCGCCCGTGGAGTGGCAGCGCGCACAGCCCATCCCGCCCAGCGGGCGCACGTACTCGCCCCGGCGGACGTCGGTCATTCCTTGGGCCGGCGCGGCGAGGAGCCGGATCGCATCCTCGGACCGTTGACCTACCTCCTCGACCCGCCGGGACCAGCGCACCACGCCCTGGCGGTCGACGACCCGCAGCGCCGAGACGTCCTCGAAGAGCCGGGTGTCGGACTGCATCGCCGCCCCGACCTGCCGGTGCGCGCCGCCCGTGGCTCCGGGCGCCGGGGCCTCGGCGAGCGAGAAGCTGG
>CAZAIE010000266.1:0-8222 GCA_964485035.1 uncultured Myxococcaceae bacterium
GGAAGGGAATGCCCTCCTTGCGCATCATCGACTTCAGCGGCGCGGGGATCGACTCGGCCATGGCCGAGCCCTCCCACGGCGGCCAGGCGATCGACGCGGCGCGCAGCTCGGGCCGCTTCTGCCCCAGGCCGGTGACGAGCCGGTTCAAGAGTTCGTTGGCCGCCGAGTAGTCGGTCTGGCCGGCGTTGCCGAAGCGACCGGACCAGGACGAGAAGCCCGCGAGCAGCGTCACGGGGTCCTTTTGCGTGGCCCGCAGCACGTTCAGCAGCCCGGCGATCTTGACGTCCATCACCTCGTGGACGTCCTCGACCTTCTTCTCCGCCACCCGACGATCCCGGATGAGCCCGGCGCAGTGGACGATGCCGGTGATGGGCCCCAGGGCCGCGCGCGCCGCCTCCAGCGCAGCGGGCGCCTCGGCGCGCCGGATGTCCCAGCGCACGTACTCGACCTTGCTGCCTGCCTTGCGCAGCCCGTCCAGCGTCGCCGTCAGCTCGTCGCCGGGCTTGGGCTCGCGGCTGCCGACGAGGATCAGCCGGCAGTGCGTACGGGTGGCGAGGTCCAGCGCCACCTTCGCGCCCAGGCCGCGCCCGCCGCCGGTGAGCAGGACGACCGACTTCTCGTCGAGCGGCAGCGTGTCTTGGGCATCGAAGGCGGCCGGGACCAGGGCGAGGACCTGCCGCACGCCACCGCGGTAGCCGACCTCCACGTCGCGATCGGCCGAGGCCAGCTCGCCGACGATCTGCGCCGCCAGCGTCTCCGCGGCCTGCGAGGGGTCCACGTCGATGGCCTTCACGCTCGCGTCCCACTCGCGGGAGAGCGCCTTGGTGAAGCCAGGGAGCGCCGCCTGCCAGACCGCCGCGCCGCCGCCGTCCTCGAGCCCGAAGCCGCCGCCCAGCCCGGTGACCGTGGCGAACGCGAGGGGCTTGGTCTCACAGGTGGCGAACAGGTTGGCCGCGAGCCTCTGGGCGAGGGGGACCGGGTTGGGCCACTGGCCTGCGCCCGCCACGACCTCGGCGACTGGCCTTGAGAGGCCCAGTGCCGCGAGGTGCAGCAGTGCCTGCGGCCGGACCTCGGCGCGGATGAGCTCTGCGAAGAGCTCGTCGATGGAGGACGGGTCGTCGGGCCAGGACAGGCGGACCACGCCGGCCGCGTCCTTCTGGATGCCGGCGAAGGGTTGGCCCAGGCGGACTGCCGCGACGTCCCGACCGGCCTTGGACAGCTTCCCGACGACCGCCTCGCCGAGGGCGCCGCCATCGGTGGTGACCAGCGTCCAGGCGCCAGCGGGCAGCGAAGGTCCCTGGAACGCGGAGCCGGGCCGAGCCTGGAGCACCGGGCGGTAGCGCTGCGGCTCCTGCGGACCCTCGACCGGGGCCGCCGCGGGAACCACAGCCTCCGCCGCGGGCGTCGCAGAGGCCAGCGAGGCCTCGAGGTGGTTCACCAGGTCGGCGATGGTGGTCTTCTGGTTCAGCAGCGACTGCGGCAGCTCCCCCGCCTCGGGGAAGGCGGCCTGCACCGCGCTCACCAACTCCATCACCATCAGCGAGTCGAGACCCAGCTCGTTCACCAGGCTCTGGGTGGGCTTCAGCGAGGCCTTGGGGAACGCGCTGATCTTGGCGACCGCGTCCATCACCGTGTCGAGCACCTTGCCCTTGGGCAGGGCGGCCGGCGCCGGGGTCGCCGCGGAGACCGCCGGAGCGGGCGCGGCAGGAGTCGAAGCCTGGACGGGAGGCGTCGTGGCCGGGGCGGCCGGAGCCACCACAGGGAGCGAGTGCGCAGCGGCGGGAGCCGGCAGGGGCTGCCCGGAGAGGGCCGCGGTCTGGCGCGCGATGATCTCGGCGTGCTGCGCCAGGAGCGCGGTCTGCTCGCGGAAGAGCTTGATCAGGTCGTCGGACACGGGAACCTCCGGCTTCGATGCGGGGCGCAGCGCGGGAGACGACGGAGCCGCGTGGGCTCCCGCAGAGACGGCGACGGCCACGGTCCCGGTGGACCGGGTGGCCCAGTACCGCTCCTTCACCAGCGGGGCGGACGGCAGGGTCGCCACGCGACGCCCGTCCCGGGGCTGCAACTTCGAGTAGTGGATGGGCTGGCCGAGCACCGCGAGCATCCCCAGCGCGCGGTATAGCTCCAGGCCCTGGTCGTCGTCCGCCGCGGCCAGCGAGCAGGTGCCCAGGTGCTGGTCCGCAGGCAGGGTCGCAGAGACGAAGTTCGAGAGCGTGCTCCCCGCCCCCACCTCGAGGAAGAACTCGGCGCCCATGGCCACGCTCTTGCGCAGCGCGGAGACGAAGTCCACCGACGCGGTGGCGTGGCGTACGAAGGTGGCCCGGGTGTCCTCGACGATGGCGGAGTACGCCTCGCCGCTGATGGCCGAGACCACCGGTCGCCGCGGCTCGCGCAGGTCGAGGCGATCGACGAGCGCCGAAAGCCCAGGGGTCACGCCCTGCATCAGGTCGGAGTGGAAGGCGTGGCTCACGCGCAGCGCCCGGGAGGCGAACCCCGCCTCCTTCAGCCGGGCCATCGCCGCCTCGACCGCCGGCGTGGTCCCCGAGATCACCGTCTGCTGGGGGTGGTTGCAGTTGGCGATGCACACGCCCGTCGCCAGGAACCGCCCCACCGTCTCGGCGTCGGCGCGGACCGCGGCCATCGCTCCGGGGTCGGGCAGCGCCAGTTCGGACATCTGCCGGCCGCGCTCGGCCACGAAGGCGAGCGCCTCCTCCGGGGTGAGCATCCCGCCCGCGCCCGCGGCCACGAACTCGCCCAGGCTGTGGCCCAGGCAGACCGCCGGGGAGATCCCCAGGTCCTCCAGGAAGCCCGCGAGCGCGAGGCCGAGGGCCGCCATCACCGGCTGGCACACCTCGGTGGCCTGCAGCCGCTCCTCCGCCAGCTTCAGCTCGCCGTTCTGCACCGCCGGGTAGAGGTACTTGAGCAGCGGCTGGGGCAGCTTGCCCGAGAGGCTCTTCTCCAGCGAAAGCAGCCGGTTCCGGAACCCCTCGAAGCGCTCGAAGAGGTAGCGCAACAGGCCCACCCGCTGCGCGCCCTGACCGGGGAACATGAAGGCGATGCGCGGCGCGTGGTCCCGCGTCACCGGAGTCACGAAGCTCGTCGCCGAGAGCGAGAGGCCCAGCTTCTCGTCGCCGGCCAGCCGCGCCGCGGCGTCCGCGAGGCTCGCGAGGAGCTCGTCCCGCGTCGAGGCGACGATGGCCAGGCGCACCGGGTCGTGCTCACGCCCGGCGCTCAGGCTCAGCGCGGCGTCGCCCAGGGAGATGGAAGGGTCCTTCTGCAGCGCCGCGGCGACCTCCGCGGCGTGGCGGGCGAGCAGCGCGCGGCTCGCGGCGCCCAGCACCACCAGCTCGCGCTGACCAGCCGGGACGGCCACCTGCACCTTGCGGGGCGGCGGCGCCTCCTCGATGACCATGTGGCAGTTGGTGCCGCCGAAGCCGAAGGAGCTGATGCCCGCGCGCCGGGGCCGGTCGGCCTGCCGGGGCCAGGCCACCGGGGCGCGGGGCACGTCGAACGGCCCCTTCTCCAGCTCCAGCAGCGGGTTCGGAGCCGAGAAGTTCGCCTGCGGCGGGATGGTCTCGTGGTGCAGCGCCAGCGTCGCGCGCATCAGCCCCGCGACCCCCGCGGCGCTCATGGTGTGGCCGATGTTCGCCTTCACCGAGGACAGCCAGACCTTCTCCTTGCGCGCCCCACCCTCCTCGGCCAGCACCTGTCGCAGGGCGTTGACCTCGATGGGGTCGCCGACCTTGGTGGCAGTGCCGTGGCACTCGACCATGTCCACGCTGCCGGTGGGCAGCCCGGCGTCCGCGTAGGCCCGGCGCAGGCAGTCGGCCTGGCCGGAGAGGCTGGGGGCCATGGGCCCGTCGCTGGTGTCGCCGTCGTTGTTGATGCCGATGCCGCGGATGACGGCGTAGATGCGGTCCCCGTCGCGCTCGGCGTCGGCGAGGCGCTTGAGCACCAGCACCCCCGCGCCCTCGCCCTGCAGGAAGCCGTCCGAGGCGGCGTCGAAGGGGCGGCACTCGCCGCTCTTGGAGATGGCGCTCGCGCGCGCGAAGCCGATGAGGTTCTCAGGGGTCAGGTTCAGGTACACGCCGCCGGCGAGCGCGCTGTCGCAGATGCCCGCCCGCAGGTAGAGCACCGCGTCGTAGATGGCGACCAGCGCCGAGGCGCACGCCGCGTCGATGGAGAACGCCGGGCCACCCAGCCCCCAGAGATGGGCCACGTTGGCCGCGGTCATGTTCAGCAGCGTGCCGGGGATGGAGAACGCGGAGATGGGCTCGACGGCCTTGGCGGCCTTCGCCAGCACCGACGGGTCCGGCGGAGCCTCGCCCAGCGCGCCCGCGGCCATCTGCATGGCCACCGTGCGCGCGGAGAGCAGCGTCCGGTACTCGGAGGAGCTGACTCCGAGGAAGGTGCCCATCTTGGCGCGGTCGAACTCGCGCCCCTCGAGCCCCGCGTCCTGCAGCGCCACCCGCACCGCCTCGAGGACGAGCCGGTGCTGCGGGTCCATCACCGCCACGCGGCGGGGGGCGATGCCGAAGTGCAGCGCGGCGAAGTCGCCCACGTCGTCCACGAACGCGCCGCGGCGCACGTAGGTCTTGTCGTGGTCGCGCGGGACGTCGGAGTGGAAGAGCGCGTGGTTCCAGCGCTCGGCGGGGATGTCCCGGAAGCTGCTGCGGCCGGCTCGCAGGTTCTCCCAGAAGGAGGCGGTGTCGGGCGCGTCGGGGAAGCGACAGGCCATGCCCACGATGGCCACGTCGTGCTGCGCGCCGCTGCGAGTCGTCTCGTTCATCTTCTTCTCCCGCCGGACCTGCCCCGGCACCCCCTGCCCTGCGGCCTGCGCCCGTCCCGCGGGCTCAGCCCTTCTTCACCTCGGCGATGACGTCGGCGAGGTCCCCCAGCGTGCGGACCTGCTGCAGCTTCTCCTCGGGCAGGTGCAGCTCGAGCGCCTCCTCGAGGTAGCCGATGACCTCGAGCATGGCGACGGAGTCGATGCCCAGCGTGGCGATCTCCTTGTCCATGCCCAGGTCGTCGAACTTCTTCTGGTCGACCTCCCAGATGGCCTTGGCGAAGAGGTCGATGACGGCGGGGTCGCGGGTGGTGGCGTTCATGGCTGTTCCTTCTTGGCGCCCTCGGAGGCCTCGGCCTCGGGGGTGGAGGTCTTGGAGTCGCCCAGGCCGAGCTTGCCCAGGAGCGAACCGGACTTGGTGAGCACGTTGTGCTTGACCCGCGCCACCATCGACTTGCCCAGGTGGCGGGCCAGGGTGAGGGCCTCGCCGCGGCTGCCCAGCGTGCGCACGCCCTCTGCGCCCAGCTCGCCGTCGAGGTACTGCTGCCGGGTGCGGCGGCGCTGCAGCTTGCCGCTGGAGGTCTTGGGGAGCTGCCCCGCCCCCAGCAGCACCACGTCGGCGACGTTGAGGAAGAGGGACTCCTGCACCCGCTTCTTCACCGCCGCCGCCAGCGTGGCGTGGTCCTCCTCCTTGGTCTCCGCGACGATCACCAGCTGCTCGCTGGACTCGCTGGGGCACGAGAAGGCCACCACGTTGCCCTTGCGGATGCCCGGGACCTCGGCCGCCTCCCACTCGATGCTCTGGGGGTCGTAGTTGCGGCCGTTGAGGATGATGATGTCCTTCTTGCGCCCGGTCACGTACAGCTCGCCGTCCACCAGGTAGCCCAGATCGCCGGTGTGCAGCCCCTCGGGCTTGAAGACCTCGGCAGTGGCGTCCGGCCGCAGGTAGTAGCCCGGGGTGACGCTGGGCCCGGTGTAGACGATCTCGCCGACGCAGCGGTCCTCGAGCACCCGGCCCGCATCGTCCATGACCTTCACCGCGTGGTGCGTGAAGGGCTTGCCGCAGCTGACGAACTCCAGTGTCCGCTTGTCCGGCCCGGCCACCGCGGGGATGGCCCTCTGCTCGGCGTGGTAACGGTCGGCGTCGATGACGTCCGTGATCATCCCGGTGAGGGTGCCGCGGAAGGTCATCGCCAGGGTCGCCTCGGCCATGCCGTAGCACGGGAGGATCACCTTGGGGTCGAGCTTCGCCTTGGCGAAGTGGTCGAGGAAGGCGCGCAGCGTGTCCGGGTGGTTCGGCTCGGCGCCTGCGCCCAGCACCTTCACGCACGAGAGGTCGAGCTTCGCGAGCTTCTCCTCGCTGGTCCGCCGCCGCGCCAGCGCGTAGGCGAAGTTGGGCGCGAAGGCGAAGCACGCCCGCGTCTCGTGCATGGTCTCCATCCACAGCGTGGGGTGCTTCACGAAGGTCAGCGTGGGGATGTAGGTCATCGGCATGCTGATCCAGAACGGGGACAGCACGCAGCCGATGAGGCCCATGTCGTGGTACAGCGGCAGCCAGCTCACCCCCGGCTCACCCGGCTGCGCCTGCAGCCCCTCCATCATGATCGCCCAGGCCTGCGCGAGCAGGTTGCGGTGCGTCACCACCACGCCCTTGGGCGTGGCCGTGGACCCGGAGGTGAACTGCAGGAAGGCCACGTCGTCGAGGGCGATCTTCGAGAGGTCGGGCGGCGAGCCCTCGGCCGGCCCCGCCATCTCCTCGACGCAGTGGATGGCGGTGAGGCCCTTCACCTTGCCCACCAGCGACCAGAGCACCGACTGCACCTTCTTCTCGGTCACCAGCGCGCACGCGCCCGCGGCGCCCAGGATGAGCTCCGCGGTGGTCACGTAGGCGTCCAGCTTGCCCATCGACAGCGGCGGGTACATCGGCACCGGGATGACGCCGATGGCCAGCGCGCCCATGAAGGTGAGCACGAACTCGTCGTTGCGTGGGAGCACCAGGCCCAGCCGGTCGCCCTTCTTCAGCCCGCGGGCGGAGAGGTGCTGCGCCCGCTGGTCGATGGCGTGGGAGATCTGCGCGCGGGTGAAGGTGGTCCTGCTGCCGTCGGGCTGCAGGAAGACCACCGTCCCCTCGTAGTCCACCGCGTCGCGGATGGCCTGGGGGATGGTGGGCCCGCTCAGGGAGTGGGTCTTGCGGGCGTCTGGGATGGGCCTGGTCACGGCGGCACCTTCGTCGATGTGGGACTTGTGCAGTGGGTCAGCCGCGCGCGGCGGTCTTCGCGTACTCGAACTCGGCCAGGCCCTGCACCAGCGGCTCGTCGGCCTCGCGCACCGCGGCGGCGAGCGCGTCCTCGGCGTAGCGGACCAGGGTCTGCCCGGCGTACTGGGCCAGGCGCAGCGACTGGGCCTTCTCCCCCTCCGGCGCCGCGCCGCGCTGCTCGCCGTCGGTGCGCAGCAGCACCGCCAGCAGCGTGAACATGCCCGTGGCCGCGTCGGAGGCGCGGGCGAGCGCGAGCTGGTGCTCGGCGGCGCGCAGGCCGTACTTCTTCTTCACCATCTGCCAGGTCTCGGCGACCCGGCCGCGCAGGACGTCGAACCGCTTCGCCAGCTCCTCGAGCGCGGGGTGCAGCTGGCCGGCGAGCGCGGGGGCGGAGGCCAGCGTCGTGTAGCCAAGGCCCTGCGCCGAGATGTGGAAGCGCAGCAGCTCGTTCGCGCCTTCGAAGATGCGGGTGATGCGACAGTCGCGCAGGATGCGGCAGATCCCGGTCTCCTCGATGTAGCCGGCCCCGCCGTGCAGCTGCACCGCGTCGTCGGTGAGCCGCCACACCATCTCGCTGCAGTAGACCTTGGCGATGGACGACTCCCAGACGATGTCCGAGCCGCGCGAGGCCATCAGCGTGGTCAGCCGCGCCAGGCTCTCGGCGGCGTAGAGGGAGGCGCGCATCTGGGCGATCTTCTCGCGCACCTGGTCGAAGCTGCCGATGGGCTTGTTGAACTGCTGGCGGGTCTGCACGTACTCGACGGTGTGGCGCCAGGCCTCGCGCGCGGTGCCCACGCAGCCGGCGGCCATCAGCGTGCGGCCCCAGGCCAGCACCTCGCCGATGTGGTCCAGGCCCTTGCCGCCCTCGCCGATGACCTGCTCGAGGCCAACCCGCACGTTCTCGAGCATCAGCGAGGTCGTGGAGGAGCCCTTCATCCCCAGCTTGTGCTCCTCGCGGCCCACGGTGACGCCGGGCAGGCCGCGGTCGATGGCGAGGAGGCTGAAGCCCTTGCGCGCGCCGCCCAGGCCGGGGGTCTGCGCGAGGATGGTGTAGACGTCGGCGACGCCGCCGTTGGTCACGTAGCACTTCTCGCCGTTCACGGTGAGCTGCTTCGCCCCGTCCCAGGTCCCGGTGGTCTTCACTCCGGCGATGTGCGAACCGGCGCCCGGCTCGGTGGC
>CAZAIE010000267.1:0-8213 GCA_964485035.1 uncultured Myxococcaceae bacterium
CTTGGCTTCCTCTGGTGCGCCCACGAGGATGACGGCAGCGCGGTGGTCGCAGATGGCCTCGAGGGCGTCGAGCAGGACCCGCCTCGCGACGACATAGAGTTCATCCACGTCACGTCTCCTCGTGGGCGGCCATCCAGGTGAGCAACTCCTCGGCCTCGTCAGGCCCGCGCCCCGGGCTGGTGAGCAGATCTGCGACGGCTTGGCTGGGCGCCACGTACCGCACTCCATCGATCTCCAGGGCGCGTGCGAACACGACGTCAGCCGACGGCTCGACGAGCAGGGCGTGGCGCCGGCCTCGGTTTCGCGCAGGCCCAGAGCGCTCTCGCCTCAGCGCCAAGCTTCAGTGCGCTACGGGGATCCAGCGCGCGGGGCGTCAGGACCTCGAACTCACCGCGGCGCCGATCCGGAGCCGTGATCTGGAGGGGAGCCACGGACGGCGAGCTTCCAGCCAATAGGCAGGCGAACTCGCAGCAACTCCACGGCGCCTCGAGGGATGTTGCCAGAAATGGCCATGTCGCACAGTGTGCGCAACAGGCCTGTTTCGGGCAACAGCCCCCCCTCGGCAAGTCGGAAAGCCCGGCTCGGTTCAGAACGCCGCCTGGACACAGACGAGGAAGAGGTCGTTGGCGAGGTCCGGCGCGACCGCGGCGGGGTCGTCGGTGTGGCGCAGCACGTACTGGACCTGGACCTTCGCGTAGGGACCGGCGACATAGCTCGCGCCCAGCGTCGTGCGCACGCGCCTGATGGGCAGCCCCGTCTCGTCGAGCTCCTGGGACGTCTCCTCGTAGCGCACCGCGAGCTCGGCCCGGTGGCCTTCCGGCAGGCGCAGCTCGAGGAGCCGTCCCAGCAGGGGGAACAGGTCCCACGCCGCGGCCAGCGACCAGCCCGAGTAGCGCAGGTCGACCTTGCCGTCGCCGTTGAAGTCGTCGCGGATCTGCCCGCCGCCGCCCAGGGCCGAGAGCCGCAGCCCGGTGAGCGGCACCGCGAGCTGCACGTCGCCGCCGACCATGCGCCGGTTGAGGTCGTAGACCGCGCGGCCGCTGTTGAAGACGATGTTGTCGTGCCGGTTGTAGCTGCCGAAGGCGCCCAGCGTGGCCACGCCCGCGATGCCCAGCTCGAGCCGCCCGCCCCAGTAGAACTGGCCCTCGTTGGTGATGAAGTACTCCCTCTTGGTGAGCCCGCCGAAGAACATGTTCGCGCCGAGCCCGTTGCCCACCATGAGGAAGTAGCGGGCCCCCAGCCAGCGGCCGTCCACCGTGCCCTTCAAGGCGAGACCCACGTCGCGCAGGTTGGAGGTGCTGCCGTAGAGGAGCGAAACCGGGTGCTGCGACTTGGCCAGCGAGAAGTCGGCGAGCGCGGTCGCGAGGTCGGTGCGCAGCGTGAAGTCCAGGTCCTGGTCCGGGGCGAGCGCCTCGGCGGCGCCGGGGACCTTGAACTGCCCGAGGTGGACCTCGAGCCAGCGTGCGGGTGACCACGAGAAGTCCAGGTCCAGCAGCGCGAAGCCCTGCTCCAGCTTGATCTGCGTGTGCGCGGCGAGGCCCCAGCCGTCGTGCTTCAGTCGGGCGCCCAGCCGCGCCTTGGCCAGGCTGAAGCCCGAGAGGCCGTCCGCCGCCTCGTCCTTGCTGGGGTGCTGGTACAGGCCCTTCATGTCCTCCATCTGTTCCCAGACGGTGGCCCAGACCTGAGCGTAGCCATAGACCTCGGCGTGGTCGTCGAAGCGCCAGGCGTGTGCTGGAGCCGCCGTGGCGAGGATGGCCACGGCGGCTCCGAGAGAAGACAGGAGGCGCATCGCCGCTACTTGGTGATGCCGTGGCCGTAGACGATGAGCGAGGAGTTGCTCACGTAGGCCCAGCCGCCGTTCTTGTAGTCGAAGTCCTCGACGCCAGCGGGCAGCGGGTTCACGCGGATGGCGATGACGCCGCGGACCATGTCGCCGGCGTTGTGGTCCTTGGAGGAGTCGTAGTCGTAGCCGTCGTTGCAGGTGGTGGGCGAGTACTGCGAGCCGCGGTCGGGGCTGCCCGGGGTGGACTGCGGGACGACCAGGCGGAAGGGGCCCTCGCCGTTGATCTTCCCGGAGGTGACGTCGAGGTTGCTGGGGTCCATCTCCTTGCCCTCGCGCTCGTAGGCGAGCAGCAGCCACTGCTCCTCGGGGATCTCGCCGCCGTCCACCAGGTCCTTGCGCAGGTCGGCGGGGTAGGTGACGAAGCCGCAGGTCGCGCCCTTGGTCGCGGTGTCGAGGCCCGCGTAGAACATGCCCTTCGGGTACGCCGCATTGATCTTCGCGATGGGGATGTCCTTCAGGTAGCCGTCGGGGGCGATGATGGTCACGCCGGTGATGGCCGCGTCGTTGACGTCCACGCCGGCAGCGACGAGCAGGTCCTTGATCTTCACTCCCTTGTACGTCGCGTAGTCGTCGAACTGCTGCTTGTTGGAGTTCGCGAGCAGGAACTCGGTGTGGCTGGTGAGGGTCTTGAGCTGCTCCATCGTGAAGATCTTCTGCGGGGCGTTGGGCTGGCCGGGCTTGCTCGCGGCCTCGCCGGGGTACTTGCCGTCCTTGATCTCCACGCCGTTCGCCGAGCCGTCGCCGTCGGCGTCGCTGCCGTCGATGCTCGCGAGCCCGGCCTTGCTGCGTCCGGCGGCGAGGTAGGCCACGCCGTAGGAGTTCAGGGTGTCGGCGTACTTCGTGGGCTGTGGGTCGGTGATGGTCGAGTCCGGGTGTTGGACGAGGTGGCAGAAGTCGCACGCGTTCTTCGTGAGCTTCTTGCCCCCCGTCGCCGTGAGGCTCGCGCTCTTGTGGCAGGTCTGGCAGTCGTCGAGGCGGGTGCCCAGCGCCTCGGGGTAGGCGTTCACGAAGGTCGTCGTGTCCTTCTCGTTCTCGTGGCCCTTGTAGGCGCGGGAGGAGACGAGACCCGTGTCTGGCGCCGCGGTGCCGGCATCGACGCTCGAGGGGATGGAGCCGTCCACGGCGGTAGTGCCGGTGTCGGCGTCGTTGGGGATCGAGGCGTCCGCGGTGACGTTCTTGGCGTCGCAGGCGGCGAGCAGCAGGGCAACGGCGAGCAGTGCGCGTTTCATGAAGGCTCCTGGTCGGGGAGTGGAGAAGGCGGCGCGGACTGTAGGGAAGAGGGCCAAAGAGGTCAATCTTGGTAGGAATTGGTCGGTTCCTGGAACCAAGGCAGGGTTGGGCTCGCTTCCTGGCACCTGAGCCAGGCTCCAGGCGGCCTTCGCGAAGCCAATGGAATAGCCGTAATTTCGGGATGTTGCAGATTGTCCAGGAATGACCCTCCAGGCTCCCAGGTGGCCTCAGGAGCGCAGCTGGAAGGGCCAGAGGTATTACAGCAGCGATCCCCCCACCTCGACGCGAGTCTGGGGCTCCCAGGGGCCTTCCTGGGCCTGCTCGGGCTTTTTCTGGTGCGATCCGGGCTGCCCCGAGGCGGATCGTGCGCCCATCACACCTACAAGCGCTCCGGAGGACGTACCTTGCGGACCCTCGCTGAGACCTCCCACTTCCAGGAGACGGAATGCCGACCATCGACCGTGAGCAACTGAGGACCCAGATCCTGGAGGACAAGTACTGCTACTCCGTGGTCAACCCGCGCTTCGACCGCATCGACCAGGGTCGCGCGGCGTTCCCGGCGGACCCGTTCTTCCTCTGGGCGGAGCTGAACGAGCTGAGGTACTTCACCAACCCCGAGGCGAAGGAGGGCGAGTGGATCAAGGCTCCGGTAGGCAGGGCACGGATCGAGAAGGCCCTCCAGGCAGCGCTCGTGGCGGTGCACGAGCCCGAGGATCGCGGCGGAGAGCACCTGGCCCTCTACCGGCTGGCGCACCTGCTCCAGGGCGATTGGGCGCTCAAGGCGAACGCCAGGCCCTCCGCGCAGGTTCTCGCCGAGGTGCGCCGGCACGCCGAGGCGTACTCGAAGACCCGCTCGCTCGACTTCCTTCCCATCGAGGATGACACCAACCCCGGCTGGCTCTATCGCGAGATCCGCGCAGGTGCGGAGGCGCACGAACTCGCAGGGAAGCCCAAGCGCACTCCGGCTGACTTCCTTCCGCTGTTCGAGTACCTGGCGGACTTCCCCTTGCTCAACGGGTCGACGTGGCGCTCGTGCTCCCGGACTTCCAGGCTTGGGCGGTGAGCGAGCTGCGCAGCCGGAAGACGACCAAGCCCCTGGAGGAGCTGGTCTCGGACTACTCGCTGCACACCTACTCCCTGCCGAAGAAGCAGCTGGAGGAGGTGGTCGCGGGGCGGACGTTGGCGATGTTGCTCGTGGGCTTCGCCGACCCGGACCGCTTGGTGTCGACCTTGATCAAGGACGACCGTGGGAAGGCACTCGCCGCGCTCGCGGGAGGGGTGTCGCCCGACGCGTGCGACTCGGACGACGGAACGACGAATCTCCACTACGCCGTTGAGTGCGGAGCCGTGGGCTGCATCGCAGCGCTCGTCGCCGCTGGCGCGGACCCCAAGCGGAAGAACGATGCGGGGAAGACGCCACTCGGGCTGGCCAAGGGGAAGGCGAAGCTCCTGGCAGCGCTGGGGCAGCCTTCGTCGGCGGCCGTCCCGCCGCTCGATCTCTCCAAGCTGGCCAAGGCGGTCCGAGCGATCCCCAAGGGCACCCTCACGTGGTTCGCGAGGGAATTTGGGGAGCCCGATCCTCGGCAGGCGATGGAGGAGAAGGTCGAGAAGGTCCTCGCGGCCGCGCCTGCATCCTGGGACGAGCTGGTGGACGGTCCTCTGGCCCGAGGACTGCCGTGGGAGGCATTGGTGCTCGCGCTCGCAGTGAAGCAGCTCGGGGTGAAGGCAGACGTTGGAGAAGTGACGGGTGACGAACCGCGGTTCATCCCCGGCGACCTGACGTTGGACGGACCGCTCGAGCTGAAGGCCACGTTGGTGGTGGCCGGCGATCTGAAGGTGAACGGCCCGGTGATCGACCATGCTCCCGAGGGCCGGCTGATCGTTGCGGGCGACCTGACGGCGACCAGCATCATCACCGAGAGCGACCTGCTCGTGGGCGGCGACTGCATCGCCACCGAGGTCGTGTGGGGCGACTACAACGACTTCCAGCTCCTCGTGGGAGGAACGCTCCGGGCACCGCTGATCCTCGCGACCGACCACACCATCGAGGCGAAGCACGTGGAGGGTGAGCTGCTCGAGAGCCCGGACGCGGCGACGCTCGCCGCACGCGTCTCGGCGGACGTCCTCGTGCGCAAGAGCCTCGACCGCAAGAAGGTGATCCGCCGGGTGAAGGTCAGCGAATCGTGGCTCGTGGCTGGACCGAAGAAGACCCGCAAGCGCTGAAGCTCCGAGCGAGCTGATTCGGACAGAGAGAACACCCAACCCGGGTTACGTGGCCGCGAGCTCAGGGCGTGAGATCGAGGAGCGCCTCGCGCGGCCACTCCGATTTTTTCCACCTCCCCCCCTGGATACCCCGGGAGCTCCGAGAAGGGCTTCAAAGGGGAAGAGTCTGCAGGGTTCCGTGCCCAAGCGGTGGCCGGAGATAGGGGGGCCGTTCGGCCCCCGCGCGGCTTGCCTTGCGGCCTGCCTCCAACTCCGAGGCGAATGGCGCCTGAGCGGCCTACGCGCGCGGCGCCTTGCGGCGCCCTCGGCGAGGACTGTGCTTCTGTCCGACATCTGCTCTTGGAAGAAGCGTTCCCTTCCGAGCCCCTGGGCTTCGGGATGGTTTTGGGCCACCCCGGCAGGATGCCTACATTGGCGTACCCGCGGAGTGGCCGCGCGGGACTCTCCTCGATCTCACGCCCCGAGCTCGCGGCCACGTAACCCGGGTGGGATCGTCGAGTGCGGGAGCTTGGCTCTCGACTCGGAAGCGCTGAAGTCCGCTACGACGCCTCGGCGGCTCCTGCTCTGGCAGTGCCCTCGGGCTTCTTCCCGACCAGCACCTTCACCGAGAGGGATGCGAGGACGATCGCCACTCCGAGGAGCAGCAGCGCCACGCCACCCAGGATGAGGTTGGGCTGCGTGCTGGTCAGGTGGTCCCACGCGAGCAGGCCGAGCGAGGCCAGCGTCACCGCGAACATCCCGATCATCGGGATGACGACGAAGGCGTTCTGCCGCGCTCGGTGGGCGAGCCACACGCTCACCGCGAGCAGCGCCAGCGCGGCCAGGAGCTGGTTCGCGGAGCCGAACACCGGCCAGATCTGCTTCCACGCGCCGGAGTACGCGAGCGCTCCGGCGAGCACCACCGAGATGGTCGTCCCCACGTAGCGGTTGCGCGCCAGGAAGGGCAGGGGCGGGCGCGCCTGGCCGGGCGCACGTCGGGGCTCGAAGAACTCCTGGAACGCGAAGCGCGCGAGCCGGGTCGCCGTGTCCAGCGAGGTCATTGCGAAGGCGCTCACGGCCAGCGCGACGAAGCTGCTCATGGTCTTCGCCGGCAGCCCCAGCGTCCCAATCACCTCTCCCAGCCCTGCGCTGAAGGCGGCCACCGGTCCCGCCCCGCCCTTGCCCATGAAGCCCTGGTACCGGTCCCCGGACATGAAGCCCACCGCGACCAGCGCTACCACCGCCAGCAGCGACTCGATGAGCATCGAGCCATAGCCGATGACGCGGGCGTCCTTCTCGCGGTCGAGCTGCTTGGAGGTGGTGCCCGACGCAACCAGCGAGTGGAACCCGCTGATGGCTCCGCAGGCGACGGTCACGAAGAGGACCGGGAACAGCGTGCCCAACCCCTCCACGCGGAAAGCCGTGAAAGCGGGCGCTTCGATGCGCGGGTTGGTGACGAAGATGCCCACCACGCCCAAGGCCATCATCGCGTAGAGGAGGTAGCTGTTCAGGTAGTCGCGCGGCTGCAGCAGGACCCACACCGGGGTCACGGAGGCCACGGTGACGTAGAGGAGCAGGATGGTGACCCATGCCGGGAACGAGAGCACCAGCGGGAAGCAGTGGCCGAAGGCCAGCGCACCGAAGAGCAGCGCCACGCCCACCACCGTCCCCAGGAGCAGCGGGACGCCGCGCCGGTAGATCGCGAACCCGAACCCCACCGCCAGCGGAATGAAGAGCAACGAGGAGGTCGCCGCCTCCGGCTCCTCGACGAAGGTCTTGGCGACCACGATGGTGAAGACCGCCACGACCAGGATGAGGGTCGCGTAGGAGAAGATGAGGAAGAGCGTCCGCCCGGTCCAGCCGACGTAGGACTCGATGAGCTCGCCGATGCTCTTGCCCTGGTGCCGCACCGAGGCCACCAGCGACGCGAAGTCGTGGACCGCGCCGACGAAGATGCCGCCTACGACGATCCACAACAGGACCGGCACCCAGCCGAAGGCGAGCGCGGTGACCGGCCCGATGATCGGCGCGGCCCCGGCGATGGACGCGAAGTGGTGTCCCAGGAGGACCGGCGCCTTCGCAGGCGCATAGTCCACCCCGTCGGCCAGCTCGTGCGCAGGCGTCGCTTTCGACTCGTCCACGCCCAGCCAGCGACCGACCGCCGCACCGTACGTGTAGAAGGCGACGACGAACCCCACCAGCGCCACCAACAGGATCCAGACGGCACTCACGGCGACCTCCGGAGTCGGAAGCCGCGGAGGATAGACCCGGAGACCGGGGGGCTCAACCGACGACTACTCCGGCAGCTTCCAGTCGATGGTCGGCTTCCCCGCGCGCTTCAGCGCCGCGTCGATCTTCGAGAACGGCCGGCTCCCGAACCACTGCTTGGCCGACAGCGGGGAGGGGTGGGCCCCCTCGACGATCACGTGGCGGTCGCGGTCGATGAGCTTCGCCTTCTTGCGCGCGTAGGCGCCCCAGAGCACGAACACGACCTGCTCCGGCTTCTCGTTCACCTTGCGGATGATCGCGTCGGTGAACTGCTCCCAGCCCTGGTCCTTGTGGGAGTTGGGCGAGTGCGCCCGGACGGTCAGCACCGCGTTGAGCATGAGGATGCCCTGCCGCGCCCAGTGCTCCAGGTAGCCGGTCTTGGCAACGGGAACGCCCAGGTCGTCCTTCAGCTCCTTGTACATGTTCACCAGCGACGGCGGCGGCTTGACCCCGGGCTTCACCGAGAAACACAGCCCGTGCGCCTGCCCCTCGCCGTGGTACGGGTCCTGGCCCAGGAGAAGGACGTGGGTCTTCTCGAAGGGAGTGAACGTCAGCGCCGAGAAGACCTCGTCTTCGGGAGGGAAGACCGGGCCCGACTTCCGCTCCTGGGCGACGAAGGCCTGCAGTTCCTGGAAGTACGGCTTGGTGAGCTCATCTTGGAGGACCGGGT
>CAZAIE010000268.1:0-8189 GCA_964485035.1 uncultured Myxococcaceae bacterium
TGCGGCGCTCGAGTTGCTCCTCGTCGGGGATGCGAATTTCCCGGGTGGACTCGAACTCCACGCCGGTCCGCCCCTGCTCCCGGCTGACCCGGCTCGGCCGCGCCGGCGCCTCGGGCTCGACACGGGGCAGGGCGTCGCGGGTGGCCGAGGGGGCAGGGTCCTCGCGAACCGGCGGCCCCGGGCGCTCCGCGGCGCGCCGGAGCTGGCTCGGCCGCGCGGGAGGCTCCGGGTCGAGGCGCGGCTGGCGCCGGGGCGGCTCCCTCTTCACCACCGCCGAGGTCCGCGGCTCGGGCTCGGAGGCCTTGCGCAAGGGCGAGCGGCGGGGAGGAGGTTCCTCCACCAGCGGGCGCATGGGGTCGGTGGCATCGAAGGGCAGCTCGCTCACGGAGGTGGCGTCGTGCGCCACCTCCTCGGACGGAGGAATGGCCTGGGCGGAGGTCTTGTCCTTCCACTCGTCGTCGGGCCCGGGCCCGCTGTCCTTGCCTTTGACCACCTGCGCTCCTCCAACGTGGCCGGAGCTTAGCAGGCGGCAGCCCGGGGGGCGTCAGCATCGAGACGACGGTCCCCGCAGCCCGAACGGCTGCTCTCCCCGGTCGCCGTCGGAGGCCCCCTGGGGCACGGCGGGGTCTACACGACGATCGTCCGCGGGGCCCGGCTAAACGGTTTCGAGCGCCGCCAGCTCGCCCCAGTTCGAGATCGGCAGGACCGGAGCGTCTTGGGGTAGGCTCGCGCGCCCCGCATGGAGAGCCGGACCATGAAGCTGCGCGCCCGTCTGCACCTGCCGCCGGTCCTGGTGTTCTTCGTCGCCGCGACCCTGGCGCTCTCCACCCTGGGCATCCTGATACTGGTCTTCCAGCGCGCCGGGCTCGACATCCTCCTCGGCATCCTCATCCTCATCCTCGGCGTCGCCGTGCTCACCGGTGGCATCATCGCCCAGGTGGCCATCGCCGAGCGGGACCGGCGCGTGCAGCTGCAGACCGACTTCGTCTCGCAGATCTCCCACGAGCTGCGCACGCCCCTGGCCTCCATCCGCATGTTCGTCGACACCCTGCGCGAGGACGCCCCGGGCTTCCCCCCGGACCAGCGCGAGTGCCTCAACCTCCTCTCGGTGGAGACCTCCCGCCTCACCCGCATGATCGAGCGGCTGCTCACCTGGGGCCGCATGGAGTCGGGGCGCCAGGTCTTCCACCCGCGCCCCGAGCTGGTCTCCACGCTGGTGGGCGAGGCCCTGGCCCAGAACGAGTCGCTGCTGCAGACCCACCCGGTCCAGGTGAAGGTGGACCTCCCCGCGACGCCGCTCGCGGTGGCTGCCGACCGGGACGCGCTGGTCGAGGCGCTGGGCAACCTCGTCTCCAACGCCCTGAAGTACGGCGGCTGCGGCGGCACCCTCTTCCTGCGCGTGCGCGGCGAGCGCGGCCGGGTCCTCATCGACGTGGAGGACCGCGGCCCCGGCATCCCCGGACACGAGCAGCAGCGGGTGTTCGAGAAGTTCTACCGGGGCGCCGACCAGGTCCGGGCGCAGTCCAAGGGCAGCGGGCTCGGGCTGGCGATGGCGCTGCACGTGGTCCGGGCGCACCAGGGCCGCATCCACCTGCGCAGCACCCTGGGCCAGGGCGCGTGCGTCACCGTGGAGCTGCCCGCGCTCGACGACGCCCAGGCGGCGATCCAGGTGCCCCCGAGCTGAGCCTCCGTGACCCGACGCGCCAAGAGCTGGGCGGTGACCCTGGGAACCCTCGCGGTGCTACCGCTGGTCACCGCGCTCGACGGACAGGCGATGGGACGACACACCGCGCACGGCCAGGCCCTCGCCGTGGCGGTCACGCTCCTCTGGTGGTCGTTCTGCACCTGTGCCGCCACGCCACGCCTGCGCGTGGTGATGGTCGTGGGCGTCTTCGCGGCCACCCTCGGCGAGGCGTTCTTCAGCCTGGTGCTGGGTATGTACACCTACCGGCTCGAGTCGATCCCGGCGTATGTCCCGCCCGGCCACACGCTCCTCTACGCAGCGGTGTTCCTCTTCGTCCGCAGGCCCGTGGTCCATCGCCATCGCCGCGCGCTCACCGGTCTGTTCCTCGCCCTGGGGACGGCGTTCAGCGGCTACTGGCTCGTCACGCGCGGTGATCGCTACGGGTTCGCCTGCTTCCTCGCCTTCGTGGCCATCGTCGCCTTGGCGCGGCGCGCCCGGCTGTTCTTCTCCACCATGTTCCTCCTC
Source organism: uncultured Myxococcaceae bacterium (assembly GCA_964485035.1). Taxonomy (GTDB): domain Bacteria; phylum Myxococcota; class Myxococcia; order Myxococcales; family UBA5297; genus CAZAIE01. The sequence goes on from CAZAIE010000268.1 coordinate 2,210, forward strand.
GTCGCCTACCTGGAGGTCCTGGGCACCGGCTTCGGGGCCTGGGGCTGGCCTCCCCTGCTGCTGGGGCGATTCGAGGCGCTGCCCAGCGCCAACCCGCCCAGCGGCATCGCCGTCTTCTACTCGCTCTTCGATGTGTCCTGCCTCTTGCTCTACGCCTTCGCGCGGTTCGAGAGCTTCGAGCGCTGGGTGTCCCGGCGCGTGTCGCGGCAGCGCGGAGTCTCGACCCTCGACGCCAGCTAGGGAACACGGCGGGCTTCGCACTCCAGTCCCGCAGGCGGTGGCGAGGCAGACAGACCGCCACGAGTCCGGTGCGCACCTTCTTCCTCCGTTGCCCACCGGTGTCCCTGCACCCGCGGCGGTCCGGAACGGCTCAGCCGACCACCGTGCTACTACCGGCGCATGTCCTCGCCCGTCACCTTCGACCGCCGCGGCGCGCTCCTGCGCATCACCGCGCCCGCCGGCATCTCGCACCACGACCAGAGGGTCATCGGAGGGACGCCGTGGCTCACGGCCAACGCGTACTTCGCAACGCACCAGTACGAGACGACGTACCTCGAGCTGGGCGCAACGCCCTCGTCGCACCGCGAGGACCAAGGCGTGCTCCCCACGCTGTTCGAAGGCCCCGCGGGCGCCGCCTGGGCCGTGGTCACGAACCCCTACGGCCCGCGCGATCGCGAGGTGCTGCGCCCCGTGGGAGGCACTCCTGTCGGCGAGCCGTTTCCGCCGTTCGTCGGCGAACCCCTATGGAGAGAAGGCGACGCGCTGGTCCTGGGGCGAAGCCCCAAGAAGGCGGACCACTGGCTGCGCCTCGACCTGCGCACCGGCAAGCGCAAGCTTCTCCCGCTGGTCGAGAAGGGACTCGCGCACTTCCAGCGCGGTGAGGAGGGCGTGCACGGCCTCGGACGCACCGCCCACTGCCTGCTGTCGCCGGAAGGCGGGACGGTCCGTCAGCGCGCGCTGGACCTCTCGAGCCTCAACGTGCAGCCCGACGTCCTGCGCTTCGACGGGATGAGTACGCTCTTCGCGACCGACCTGGAGACGCTCTTCCGCCTCGACATCGGTCCGGACGGGAAGATGGACTCCCGCCCGCTCACCCCTGGCTCGTTCTACAGCCTCTACCCCGTCGAGCACCTGACGGGCGGCTCGAGCGTGCTGCGCTGGGTGGGCGAGCACGGAAACGGCTGGAGCGTCGTGCGCGATGGGCAACTGGTCTCCCACGTGCGCTCCGACGAGACGGGGTACGTGGACCAGGACGGGCGGCGCGTCGTCGAACTGCCCCGCGGCGACTGGGTGCTCTCCGGGCTGTCGGCGCTGGGCGACCGGCTGCTGGCGACGGTCTACCCCCGCAGCCGCATCCCCGAGGCGCTCTGGGTGGCGCAGGTGTGATCGGCGCGACTCACGGGCAGGAGTCGTAGCCGTTGTCGATGACCACCTGACGTTCTCTCGGGAGGACCCCGCGGCGGCGGCCGCGACACTGCAAGCGTTCCTCTGGACCGCGCCCAGCGGGCTCTGCTCCGCCGGCCAGCGCCGAGCTGACCGCCAGCGCCATCCGACGGAGTCAGTCTTGGCCCCCACTGCCCTCAGTGGGAGAGTGAACGCATGAGCAAAGCCGGCGAGTGTGGAGCCACCGAGGTCTTCGTCGTCGAGGAGGCCAGCACACCCAACACCGAGTACGCGAATACGGTGAACCCGCTCGCGGTGGCTGCGGCCTGGGTCACGTCCAAGAAGACCGGCTTCTTCCCGTTGGTGATCCAACTCGGGCGCGGGCGGCGCGAGGTGGTGGTGCCTGTGGTCCTGGCCTGCCAGGACACCCGGCAAACTGCCTCGCTCACACGGCTGCCCAAGAACAAGGCGGAGAGCCACTTCCCGCGGATGGCCCTCGCCACGGGCGCGCTGGAGTGCGTGCGGCGCAAGGTGGGCGTGGACGACTCCGAGACCACCTGCTCCGCGCAGGGGGTTGCCTGTGGCCCTGCGACCGGCGGCTGCGGCGGGCTGCTGCAGTGCGGCACGTGCTCCGGGGCCCTGACCTGCGGTGGAAGCGGAGTCCCGAGCGTCTGCGGCTGAGGGAGCGAGGAGCCCGGCGTCATGCTGCGACTGCTCAGGCACCTGACTCCCTACCGCTGGCCGATCGCCGCGGCGCTGGTCCTCATCTTCGTCCAGTCGCTCACCGAGCTGTACCTGCCCACGCTCATGGCAGGCATCGTGGACACCGGCGTGTCCAAGGGCGACACCGACTTAATCCTCTGGGCCGGGGGCCGGATGCTGCTCGTCACCCTCGGCGGTGTCGTCTGCTCGGTCCTCTCCTCATGGCTCGCCTCGCGCGTGAGCGCCTCCTTCGGGCGGGACCTGCGCAGCCGCATGTTCGAGAAGGTCACCGGCCTCTCGCTGCACGCCTTCGACCGCTTCGGCGCGGCGACGCTGCTCACCCGCACCACCAACGACGTCACCCAGGTCCAGACCTTCACGCTGATGCTCTTCCGCATGCTCGTGGCCGCCCCGCTGATGTGCATCGGCGGGCTCGTCATGGCGCTCTCCATGGACCGGCAGCTCTCGCTGGTGCTGCTCGCGGCGATCCCGGGCCTCATCGCGGCCATCGCCCTCATCGCCGTGCGGGGCGTGCGGCTCTTCCGGCTCATGCAGGGGAAGCTGGACCGCCTCAACCAAGTCCTGCGCGAGAGCCTCGTCGGCGTCCGCGTGATCCGCGCGTTCAACCGCGGGAACTCCGACCAGGCCCGCTTCGAAGCCGCGAGCCAGGACCTCGCCACGACCGCGCTCTCTGCCCAGCGGACGATGAGCCTGCTGATGCCGACGATGATGGTGGCGATGAACCTCACCACGCTGGCCATCCTCTGGTTCGGGGGCCAGCGTATCGACGGCGGCCACGCGCAGGTCGGCAGCATGATGGCCTTCGTCCAGTACGCGACCCAGATCCTCTTCTCGCTGATGATGGTCTCCATCCTGTTCGTGTTCTTCCCGCGTGCCTCGGTCTCGGCGAGTCGCATCAACGAGGTGCTTCAGACCGCACCGGAGATCGCCGATCTCCCCGCGCCGCGCCGTCCCGAGAAGGTCCGCGGCGAGGTCGAGTTTCGAGACGTGGTGTTTCGTTACCCCGGCGCGGAGGAACCTGCCCTCCAGCACGTCAGCTTCACTGCAGCCCCCGGCGAGGTCACCGCGATCATCGGCGGCACCGGCTCGGGCAAGTCCACCCTGGTGGGCCTCGTCCCCCGCTTCTTCGACGTGGAGTCGGGCAGCGTCTCGGTCGACGGCGTGGACGTGCGCGAGTGGCTCCAGGCGGAGCTTCGCCGCCACATCGGCTTCGTGCCGCAGAAGGCGGTGCTCTTCACCGACTCGGTCGCAGGCAACATCCGCTACGGCCGCGAAGCCGCCACCGACGACGAGGTGCGCCAGGCCGCGGTCATCGCGCAGATCGCGGAGTTCGTGGAAGCGAGCCCCGAGGGCTTCGCGGCGCCCGTCGCGCAGGGCGGCCTGAACCTCTCCGGCGGGCAGAAGCAGCGGCTCTCCATCGCCCGCGCGCTGGCGCGGCGCCCCGCCATCTACGTCTTCGACGACAGCTTCTCCGCGCTCGACTTCAAGACCGACGCGGCGCTGCGACGCGCGCTCAAGAAGGAGGTCCGAGACGCGACCGTGATCATCGTCGCGCAGCGGGTGAGCACGGTGCTGGACGCTGACCGCATCGTGGTGCTGGAAGACGGCAAGGTCGCCGGCATCGGCCGCCACGACGCGCTGATGCGCGACTGCGGGGTCTACCGCGAGATCGTCGCCTCGCAGCTCTCGCCCAAGGAGGCCGCATGAGGCCTCCTCCCACGCAGGAGCGGGCCTCGGCGACGCGCGCGCCGATGAGGGGCGGTCCGATGGGGCACGGCCCGATGATGCCCTTTGAAAAGCCCAAGGACTTCCAGAAGACCCTGCGCCGGCTGCTCGGCTACCTCCGCCCCATGCGCTGGACGCTGGCCGCAGTGGCCGTCATGACGCTGCTGAGCACGCTCTTCGGCGTGCTCGGCCCGAAGCTGATGGGACAGGCCACGACGGACATCTTCGAGGGCGTCAGGGCACGGGTTGGCGGCGCGCCCGGGGGCGTGGACTTCGAGGCGCTGGCCCACATCCTGCTGACCCTGATCGGCCTGTACCTCTTCAGCGCCGGCTTCACCTACCTGCAGCACTACGTGATGGCCGGCGTCGCGCAGCGCGTGGTCGTCGACCTGCGCCGCGACGTGAGCACCAAGCTGTCGCGTCTGCCGCTCAGGTTCTTCGACGGCCACAGCCACGGCGACGTGCTCAGCCGAGTGACGAACGACGTCGACACCATCGGCAACACGCTGCAGCAGTCGCTCGGGCAGGTGCTGAGCGCCGGCATCTCCATCGTGGGCACGCTGGTGATGATGCTCACCATCAGCCCGCTGCTCACGCTGATCGGCCTGCTCACGCTGCCCGTGGTCGCGCTCCTCACCCGCGCCCTGATGGGGTGCTCGAGGACCTTCTTCACCGAGCAACAGAAGGCGCTGGGCGACCTGAGCGGCCACGCCAACGAGATGTACGCCGGCCAGCGCATCGTGAAGGCCTTCGGGCGCGAGCAGGCCGCCATCCGCACCTTCGAGGAGATCAACCAGCGCCTCTACGACTCGGGCTGGAAGGCGCAGTTCGTCACCGGGCTGCTGATGCCGCTCATCGGCGTGGTCGGCAATCTCGGCTACGTGGCGGTCTGCGTGGTCGGGGGCGTGATGGCGGCGCGCAACACCCTGGCGGTCGGCGACATCCTGGCGTTCATCCAGTACCTGCGCCACTTCTCGATGCCCATCCTGCAGACCGCGACCATCGCCAACGTGATCCAGTCCACGGTGGCCTCGGCCGAGCGGGTGTTCGAGCTGCTCGACGAGGCCGAGGAGGCACCCGACGCGGAGGGGGCAAGGACGCTCGAGAAGCCCAGGGGCGAGGTGCGACTGCACGACGTACGCTTCAGCTACGAACCCGGCAAGTCGCTGATCGAGGACCTGACCATCCGCGTGGAGCCGGGGCAGACGGTGGCCATCGTCGGTCCGACGGGCGCGGGGAAGACCACTTTGGTGAACCTCTTGCTGCGGTTCTACGACCTCGACGGCGGGGCGATCACGCTGGACGGAGTGGACATCCGTGAGCTGCCGCGCGGGCAGCTGCGCAGCCACTTCGGGATGGTGCTTCAGGACACCTGGCTCTTCCAGGGGACCATCCGCGAGAACATCGCCTTCGGCAGACAGGGCGCAACCGACGAGGAGATCGTCGCGGCGGCGAAGGCGGCCCACGCCGACCACTTCGTCCGCACGCTCCCCGAGGGCTACGACACGCTGCTGGCCGAGGACGCAACCAACCTCTCGCAGGGACAGCGACAGCTGCTGACCATCGCGCGGGCGATCCTCGCCAACCCGACCGTGCTGATCTTCGACGAGGCCACTAGCAGCGTCGACACGCGCACGGAGCTGCACGTGCAGCGCGCGATGCACCACCTCATGCAAGGCCGGACCGCGTTCGTGGTCGCACACCGGCTCTCCACCGTGCGCGATGCGGACCTGATCCTGGTCATGAACGGGGGCCGCTTCGTCGAACACGGCCGCCACGAGGCACTGTTGGAGCGCAGGGGCTTCTACGCTGAGCTGTACGAGAGCCAGTTCGCGGGCCCGGCGGTCGCAGAGGCAGGAGGCGGGGGGTAGCGAGCCGCAGCCGAGTCTGGCACCGCGCCAGCCGCCGCAGCCGAGTCTGGCACCGCACCGCGCCGGCCGCCGCCGAGTCTGCGCCGCCGAGTCGAGTCTGGCACCGCGCCGGGCCCCCGTGAGCCTGGCCTCGCGCCGGGGGGCTCCCCCTTCACCAGCCATTTCAATGCCTTGCAATGCCTTGCACGCCTTGCACGCCCCGCCCCAATCAATGTCCGACCCGCCCGCTACACTGCCGCGCGCAGGACGACACCTGCAAAGACTGTCTCTTATACACA
>CAZAIE010000269.1:0-8189 GCA_964485035.1 uncultured Myxococcaceae bacterium
ACTTGAAAACGCTCCCGGGACTGGGCGCCACCGGCCGGGAACTCGAACTCGAGATCGTCGGCGACAGCCCTGGGCGTACGCGGCGCGGTGTACTCCCACTCGAACGCCCCGGCCGTGGCCTTCGGCCCCGAGAGCCTGCCCTGTCTCGCCCGGCCCACGAGCTTCGCTGCGAGAGGTGCGCCGAAGGGGTCGGTGGCCAGGCACACCACTCGGGCACGGGACCGTCCGTCCGCGGGCAGCGAGGGCGGGTTGGCGACGCACGCGAGCTGGTCGGTGGGGGGCAGGTGCAGGTCCAGCGGCTTGCGGCGCCGGTTGCCGAGCGCGTCGGTGGTCACCGAGGTGGCGAGCTTGTGCCCGGGAGGCACGATCACCGGGAGGGTGAAGGCACCCTGCTCGTCCGCCACCGCTGGGCCGAAGCTCCTCCCTGCGATCTCCACGGCAATGCGCGCGCGCGGCTCGGTCTTCCCGGGCAAACTGACTGCCGAGGAGAGTGGGATGGCGAGGGCACCGAAGGCCCCGTCGGCGGCGTCGGCGTGCGGCCACGGCGCCAGCGCCACCACGATGGCCACCTCGGGGTGCCGCTCCTTCGGCAGCCGAAACACCGCTTGGAAGCGACCCTGTCCCAGAGCACGCAGGTCCTCGATGGAGCCCACGTTGCAGCGGAGCACTGGGGCGCTGGCCTCGGGGTCGGGGGTGCCCTGGGCGCCGAGCACGGAGATGGAGAGAGAGACCGTCTCGTCCACGCCCTTCACCGGCGCCGAGGGCGACGCCTCGAGCCGGACCTGGGCCGCTGGTGGCCCCAGCTCGATCTTCGTGGAGACGCGTCCCGCCTCGAGGGTGATGGGGCCGCCGCCGAGCGGGCGCACCTCGAAGACGCGCAAGGGACCTTCGGCCGGCAGCTCGGCCAGGGTCGCCTGCCGCACCGAGACCTTCTCACCACCCGCCCCGAGGAGGCCGACCCGGAGGAAGGACTCGGAGGACGCACGCGCCGGCGCCAGCCATCGGCCCTCGGCGTGGGCCTGGCCCGCGAACGCAGCGACGGCAACCACCGCGAACGTGTGCGCGAAGCGGTTCAAGGTGAACCGATCCGTAGCAGATCGACCGGAACGGCAGAAGGTCAGCGCCGCGAACGCGCCAGGACGCGGGCCGGACGAGGCAGGAAGGCCAGCACCAGCAGCAGGCCCATCAGGAAGGCCGGTGCGCCGTTTCCCCGACCCTGGCTGCACCCCATCGCCTCGTCGCCCGCACCGTCATCCTCAGGCTGGAAGGCGTGGCGGACGACCACGCCGCCCGTGGTCTGGGCAGCGCTTCCGTACACCCGGACCCGGACCGCGGAGCCAGGGGCGCCGTTCAGGTACAGCGAGAGGAGGTTCGTGGGGCGCAGGGTCACCGGCAGGTCGAGGCGCGAGGCCCACTGCGACGGTTTCACCAGGGTCTGGCGGTTCAGCAGGAGCGTGCCAGAGGTCACGTTGGCGTGGTCAGCAGGGCCGTTGTCCACGCAGACCAGGCCCTCGCCGCGGTTCGCCAGGAACGGCACCCAGAAGTGGTTCGGACGCGACGCCGTGCGCACGAAGGTCTCGTCCACCAGCGGCGTGGCTCCGGCGACGTCGTCGCAGCGAGTGGGCAGGCCGAGGCCTGCGCAGGGCTCGGCCTCGGCGAGAGTCAGCTTCACGGTGGTGGTCCCGGCCTGACGGTCGCCGCTGTCGACGTGCAGCCACACCCGGTCGGCCGTGACCGTGGCGCCGGCCGTCACATGGCCGGTGCAGGCCTTGAGGGCGTAGGAGGTGGGCTGGCCCTGGTAGAAGCAGAAGGTGGTCGCCCAGCCCTGACCGAAGGCCAGCGTCGCCCAGTGGCTGCCGGCTTTGCCCGAAGTGACCGGAAGGACGGTAGGAACCGCGAAGGACATCGCCGGGGCGAGCACCTCGAAGCCGTCGTGCCAGCGGGTCGGGGAGTACTCGCGCGAGGCCTCGAGAGCGACGCTGCGGCACTGGCTGGGCGGCAGCTCGAGCTTGAAGGTGAACAGGTAGATGTCGGCGTTGCCCGACCGGGTGTCGGTGTAGACGATGCGGTTGCCGTCGATGTCGTTCAGGTACTGCTGCGAGGCGCCGGAGGTGACGTCGAAGACGGAGTTGGTGGGGAGGTGCCAGACCTTGATGTGGTAGGTCCCGCCCTCGCCGTCGTCGAAGGCCACGAAGTCGCCGCTGACGTTGGCGTTGATCTGGTAGCCCGGGCGGCTCAGCCGGGTCTCGACCCCGGAGAGCAGGTCGTAGGAATAGACGTCGGTCTCGCCGCCGCGGCTCGCCTGGTAGACCACGGTGTCGCCGGACACGTCGGGGTTCTGCTCGACATCGCCCGGGGTGTTGGTGAGCTGCCGCGTGGTCGCCGTGGTCCAGTCGTACGCCCACACGTCGCAGTCGCCCGCGGTCGTGCACCGGTCCCAGACGATCCACTTGCCGCTGACCGCGCCGTGCAGGTCCAAGAGGGGAGAGTTGGAGACTCGCCGCTCCTCGTTGGTGTCCAGGTTGCGCGCGTAGATCTCCGGGTCGCCGTCGCGCTCGTCGGTCCACACCACCAGGCGCTGGCTGATGGCCGGGTCCACGGCGAGCGTCGAGCTCCCGCTCAGCACCTGCGTCGCGCCGCTGACGGTGTCGAAGAGGTGCACCTGGAGGTTGGTGTAGTCGGTGTAGACGATGAGCCCGTTCGAGACGTCGGTGAGGTACTGGTCGCCGGGCGCCTGGACCGCGGGGCTCTCCACGCCGGTGGCGAGGTTCACGTAGTAGATGTCCGAGTTGCCATTGCGGTAGTCGGTGAAGACCACCAGGTCGCCGGAGATGGCCGGGTCGAACTGGTCGGAGACGGCGGTGGAAACCGGAGTCTCGACTCCCGAGAAGACCAGGACGCTCGCGCCGAGGGAGACACTGGGAAGGAAGAGAGCCACGGCGACCGCTGCGAGTCTCTGGCTCATGTGTCCTCCCAGGTCCCAAGAACGACGAAACCTGCCGACCGCAGACGCGGTGAGGGCAGGTTGAGAGACCAACGCTTTCACATCCCTGGCAGCCATGGCCGTCCCTTTCGGACCCATCGGCTTTGCGCTCCGCGGTGCCTTGCGGATTGCTCTTTTCAGGCTTCGAACTGACAGGAAGTGTAGGCCCCCGCAACGTGGGGGGTCAAGGAGCCGGCCCGGATCGCGCCAAAGAGCTGAGCCCGGACGGGGGACTTCAGCGGGTGATCGCTCGGGACAGGAGGTGCTTCAGGGGCTCGCGGGCCTCGGCGGACTTGCGGCCGAACTCGGCCGCCGCGGCGAGCAGGAGCTTCATGCACGCCTGCGGCTTCTCCTTCATCAGGGCCTGGAAGTCGCTGGCGGTGATCTCGAAGAGCTTGGTGTCGGCCTCGGCGACCGCGCTGCAGAGGTGGAGCGGGTTGCGGCCCGCGGCCAGCAGCGCCAGCTCCGAGAGGTGCTCGTTGGCGCCCAGGCTGGCCATGGGGACGTCCTGGCCATCGGGGGTGCGGGTGCGGATGGAGAGCCGCCCCTCGACGATGACGTACAGCGCCTCGGCGGGCTGGCCTTCCTGGAAGAGCGTGTTGCCGGGCAGGAGGATCCGCGGCTTGGCGATGCGCGCGAGGATGTCGAGCCCGACCGGGGTGAAGTCCTTGAACAGGGCGCAGCGCTTGAGGAATTCACCGGTCATGACGGCCTCGTTCTAGCACCTTCGCCGAGCGCTCCCAAAGGAACCTTCACCGGTGGCGCCGTGCGAGTTCGACGTAGCCGGCCGCGGTGGCGAGGAACTCCGCGCGCTCTTCGCGTGTCGTCGAGCGCCGGACCGTCCCCGGAGAGCCCATCACCACGCTGCCCGGCGGGACCTGCGTGCCGGGCGTGACCAGGGCGCCAGCCGCGACCAGGCTCTCGGCGCCGATGACCGCGCCGTCGAGGACGATGGCGCCGATGCCGATGAGGCAGCCGTCCTCGACCACGCAGCCGTGGAGCATCACGCCGTGTCCCACGGTGACCCGGTTGCCGAGGCGCAGCGGGTTCGAGCGCCGCACGTGGAGGCAGGAGAGGTCCTGCACGTTGGTCTCCTCGCCGATCGAGATGGAGTTCACGTCGCCGCGCACGACGCAGTTGCACCAGACGCTGGAGCGCGCGCCCAGCGTCACCTCGCCGATGACCTGGGCACTCGGATCCACGGATGCCAATGGATCGATCGCCGGGGACCTGCCCTCGAATGCGCGGATGGCCATGGGCGAGGAATGCCCGTGGCCTGATGCGTCGTCAAGGAGCCTGGTGCAGACTCGCTGCCCATGGAACCCGACCGGCTCGCTGCGCTCACGGTGCTCCTCGACGATCGCTCGCGTCGCCAGCCGGCCGCGCGAGCACTGGTGGAGGCGCTGCGCTCCGAAGGTCCCTCGCCCACCCTCGCCCGGGCCCTCGAGGTGCTGGCGCTCGACGCGAATCTGGAGACGGAACCCGAGCGGCTGGTCGAGCTGGGGCGGGTCCGCTTCGCGCTGGACGGCGACGAGGAGGCCTTCCTGGCGTTCGCCCGGGCGCTGTACCTCGCCCCGGAAGCTCCGGCGGTGTTCGCGGCGCTCGAGGGCCTGCCCAATGGCCAGCGAGCCCAGGACCTCGTGCGCGAGCTGCTGGTCGACGCGCCGGAGGCGTCCCGGCCCCGTCTCGAGAGGCTGCTGCGCGCCTAGTCGGCAGAGGGACGGAAGACGGCCCGGTAGCCCGCGGCGCCCAGCGCCACGCCCAGCGCATCCACCAGGAAATCCAGCACCTCGGCGAATCGTCCGGGCACGAAGAGCTGGTGCAGCTCGTCGCTGGCGCCGAAGAGCGCGCCCGCAACGATCGCCGCGGCGAGCGCCTGAGTGGGCCGCCATCGACCGGCGCCCAGAAGCGCGCGCGCCAGGAGCGCTCCGAGGATCGCGTACTCGGCGAGGTGCGCGAACTTGTCGAGCTGGGGCACCTCCCAGCGCGGGGTCGGCGGCCGGGAGAGGCTGGAGACGAAGACGATGGCCCCAGCCCAGAGCGCCAGCGGAGCCCAGAGCCAGGCTTGCCGGACCCGGCTCATCCCGCCTCGCGTCCGAAGAGGGCGTTCGGGGTGGCCTCGAGGACCTCGACCTGCACCAGCGCGCCCGGGGCCGCCGCTCCCTCGAAGTTCACCACGCGGTTCTCGGGCGTGCGGCCGAAGCGGCGGTTGGGCCGGGTCTTCGACGGCCCCTCGACCAGCACCTCCACCCGGTGCCCCACTTGCGCCTGCGCGTACTCCAGGGAGATCTCGCGGACGCGCGCCTGCAGCCGCTCCAGCCGGCGCACCTTCACCTCGTGGGCCACCCTGCCCCACTCCTCCTCGTGCACCGCGGCGACGGTGTGGGGCCTGGGCGAGTAGACGAACGAGTAGACGTTGTCGAACCGGGCCCGCTCCACCAGGGCCATCGTGGCCTCGAAGTCCTCCTCGGTCTCGCCGGGGAACCCGATGATCAGGTCCGTCGTCAGCGCGATGGAGGGGCGCACGCGACGCAGCCGCTCGAGGCGCTCGAAGTAGTGGGCGATGCCGTGGCCCCGCCGCATCTTCTCGAGGATGCGGTCCGAGCCCGACTGTACCGGCAGGTGGAAGTGCGGCATCAGCTTGGGCAGCGTCCCGAAGGCGTCCACCAGCATGTCGGGGAGGTCGTGGGGGTTGCTGGTGGTGAAGCGCACCCGCGCGAGGCCCTCGACCGCGCAGACCCGGGAGAGCAGCTGCGCGAAGTCCACGCCGCCGCGGTAGGAGTTCACGTTCTGGCCGATGAGCCCCACCTCGCGGACGCCGACCTCGGCCAGCGCGCGCACCTCGGCCAGGACCTCGTCGACCGGCCGCGACTGCTCGCGCCCGCGCACGTAGGGGACGATGCAGTAGCTGCAGCAGTGCTCGCAGCCCTTCATCACGGTGACGAACTCGCTCACCTTGCCGCGGGCCGCCTCGGCGTCGGCGCGGGGGAAGACGTACTGCTCGCTCGCGACCCAGGCGGTCTCGGAGACCCGGGTCCGCTCGCTGCGCACGCGCTCGACGATCTCGCCCACCTTCTGCAGCCCGTCGGGCCCCACGGTGAAGTCGAGATAGGGGACCTTCTTGAGCAGCTTCTCCTTCTCCTGCTGGGCCACGCACCCGGTGAGCCCGATGAGCGCCCCGCGCGCCAGCTTCACCGCCCGGTAGCGCCCCAGCGCCGACATCACCTTCTGCTCTGCCTTGTCGCGCACCGCGCAGGTGTTCAGGAGGATGAGGTCCGCCTCCTCCACCACCTCCGTGCGCGTCCACCCCTGCCGGCCGAGCTGCTCCGCGATGCGCGAGGAGTCCACCTCGTTCATCTGGCAGCCGAAGGTGTGGATGAAGAAGCGGCGGGGGGTGCTGCGCTCGGCGGCGTCCATGCGGCGCGGTGCTCCGGCTCGAAGAGGGCGCCCAGTCAACGCTGCGGGTCGGGGGTCGTCAACGGCTTTCGCCGCGCCATCCCAACTGGGCCAGCCCGTCCGCCAGCGCGGCGGGCTCGGCCGGCCAGGGCAGCCACTCCACCAGCGGGTCGGCCCGGAACCAGGTGAGCTGCCGCTTGGCGTAGTGTCGGCAGTCCCGCGCGGTGAGCGAGATGGCCGTCGGCAGATCCAGCTGCTGGTCCAGGACGCCCAGGGCCTGGCGGTAGCCCAGGGCCTTCATCGCCGGCGCGTCGCGGTGGCCAGCCTCGACCAGACGGGCGACCTCGGCCACCAGCCCCTGGGCGAACATCGCCTTCGCCCTGGCGTCGATGCGCCGGTACAGCAGCTCGCGAGAGGGACTGAGCCCCAGCACTCGCGCGTGGTAGCGCAGCCGCGAGAAGGCGTGCCGGGCCTTCAGCTCGCTCGGACGCTCGCCCGTCAGCTCGTACAGCTCCAGGGCCCGGAGGACGAAGACCAGATTCTGCACGGGGATCTGCGCGGCGGCGGCGGCATCCAGGGCCGCGAGCCGCGCGTGCATCGCCTCCTTGCCTTCCCGCGCGGCCACCGCCTCGAGTCTCGCCCTCAGCTCCGGGTCGGCCTGTGGCACCTCGACCAGCCCCTGGAGGAGCGCCCGGACCCACAGCCCCGTACCTCCGACCACGATTGGCAAGCGACCTCGACTCGCGATCTCCAACACCGCCGCATCGGCCCTGCGGGCGAACTCTCCGGCAGACAGGACCTCGCCTGGAGAGATGCAGTCGACCAGGTGGTGTCGGACCCTGGCGCGCTCGTCGGCCGTGGGTTTCGCGGTGCCGATCTCGAGGTCTTGGTAGACCTGCTGGCTGTCCGCAGAGATGATCTCGCCACCGAGCCGCTCGGCCAGCTCGATGCCCAGACGGGTCTTTCCGGAGGCCGTCGGACCGACCACGACCAGGAGCTTCGGGGCGCCTTCGGGAGCAGGGCCAGGGACTGGACGTCGAGGGGTCTCGGACACGGCGCGCACCCTAGCACGCCGAAGGGTCCTCGATGACTCGGCGGTAATTGCCGACCCCGGACTCCTGGCCAAATTCAACTTTGATTACAGACAGTTAAGCGACGGCACACTCCATGCTGAGACAGGAGGCATGACCAGCCGCCCGCTCATCGCAGCCCTCTTGCTCCTCCTGGTCCCTGGCATGGCCTCGGCGTACCAACTGCGGACGGACGAGTCCGGCACGACCGTGCGCCTCAAGTCGAAGGAAGTGACCTTCCGCCTGCCTGCCCGGCTGCCGGCGGGGCTCGAGCGCGCCGAGGTGGACAAGGCCATCGGCGACGCGCTGAAGGCGTGGGCCGAGGTCTCGGGCCTGACCATCACCCTGGTCGCGGGGCCTGTGGACGTGAAGCCGGGCTACGAGGCCGGCGCAGAGAACCACAACGACATCGTCTTCGTGGAGCACGGCTGGAGCTGGGACGAGAACGCCATCGCCGCCACCCTGCTCACCATCGACACCACCAACCACGTCATCATCGACGCGGACATCGTCCTCAACGCTGCGCAGCACCGCTTCCGGGTGCTCCCCGCCGACAGCGTGCCCGGCGGCATCTACGACGACCTGCAGAACGCGGTGACGCACGAGGCCGGCCACGCCCTCGGGCTCGGGCACACGCCCGTCAAGACGGCAGTGATGTACCCGCAGTCCGCCAAGGGCGAGGTCGGCAAGCGCGTCCTCGACGCAGACGACATCGACGGCGCCCGCGCGCTGTACCAGCC
>CAZAIE010000270.1:0-1561 GCA_964485035.1 uncultured Myxococcaceae bacterium
GGGCGGAGGCGTGGCGCTGGGGGTGACGGCGCTGCGCAGCCTCAGCCTGGGTCGCCGGGCCCGCGAGGGGAGGGAAGCGCTGGCCGCGATGGGGGCCTCGCCGGTGGTCACCGCACGCGAGGTGCACCTGCCCGCGCTCGCCGTGTCCTTCTGACCCGCGAGCCGGCGCTGCTCTTGGGGGAGCAGCCAGGCCAGACCCAGCGAGCGATCTGTCTTGCGCGCCAGGGACCCATGGCAGACTCCGCGCATGCACGCCCTCCCGCCCTGGCCGCCGCTGCCCCGTGAGCCGAGCCCCACACCCGAGACCCTCGCCCGCCGCATCCAGACCGTGGCGCGCCGGGTGCGGGCCTTCGAGACCGCGCTGGAGTACGCGGCGGAGGACGAGCGGATCGACCTCTCCCGCCACGAGGAGTCGATGGCGGCCTGGGAGCGCGCCGCGGCCCCGGTGTTCCTGCACACGGCGCTGGGGGAGGGGCGGGCGCTGCCGGCGGACCTGGGGGGCCTGGCCCGGACGCTCGACCACGCCTACGAGGTCCTGGGACGGCACCGCCTCGCGCTGCTCGAGCGGCTCGGGGCGGGCGCCGGGCACGTGCTCGAGGCCGAGGCGGGCGTCGAGGTGGACCCCGCGTTCCTGGTCGTGGGACAGGGCCCCGCGGGCGAGCAGTGGGACGAGGAGGAGCACGAGGCGGCGCACTTCCAGGAGCCCAGCGCGGAGCAGCTCAGGTCGCTCCACGACCCCGGGCCCCAGGAGCACATCGACGGCGAGGTGGAGGAGGGCGTGGGCCTGCTCGGCGACGACGAGCTCGCGCCCGAGCGCGCCGTGGTGGGGGTGAACCGGCTCACCGGGGAGATGCCGGCGATCACCGTGGAGGCCCGGGTGGCTGCTCCGGTGCGCGCCGACGAGGTGCTGAAGCGGCAGCAGGCGGAGTCCAAGCCGCTGCCGACGCCAGCGAACCTCTCGGGGCTGCTGGCGCTGCTCCCCGGCGAGTGGATCACCGCGATCCACAAGACGCTGCAGCTCCCCAGACCCGACTTCGACCTGAGCGCCGGCTCGCGCTCTGCTGCGATGCGCGGGGTCATCCACCAGCACCTCACCGGCGCCGGGCTGGACAAGGTGCTCGCGGGGCTGGGCGCGAAGGAGCGGGAGCTCCTCGCGGCGCTGGTGCGCTCGCCCGCGGGGCTCGTCTACACGGCGGTGACGGCGCGCTGGGGCCTGGACGAGGCGGATGGCTTCGCCTGGAGCGAGCGACCGCCCTCCGGGCCGGTGGCGGTCCTGCGGCGCTCGGGGCTCGCCTTCGTCGGCGTGCGCGGTCCGCAGCGCGTGGTGGTGGCCCCCGCGGACCTCCTGGCCCGGATGCCTACATCGTAGGCAAAGGTAGCCAGAAACAACCGCGGCAGTTTCGCGACAATCCTTGGTGTGAGGCCTTCGAAGACGTGAAGGAACAATTTCCCAACCGAGGTAAGTCATGCCTGTCTCTTCAGTCAGCAGCTCGTCCCGGACCACTCGCAGCTCCTCGTCCAACCCCGTCTTGCGGCAGGGCGCGCACGGCGCCTCGGTGAG